>DASTDR010000340.1:0-3339 GCA_035710265.1 Gemmatimonadales bacterium
GCCGACCCTGTCGTTACCGCCATGACGAAGGGGCTTGCGGCCGGCGGCCTCAATCTTTGTCTCGGTCTCGCGCTGGGCGGAACCCTTCCCGCGCTCGGAGCGGCCGCCGGCGCGGTTGCGCTGGGTTTCGTCGCTTACGGAGTGAGCCTCGTGCTGTTCATCTACGCGCTGCGACACCTCGGAGCCGCGAGGACCGCGGCGCATTTCAGCACGGCGCCTTTCATCGGGGCGGCGATCGCCGTGCCGCTGCTGGGCGAGCCGGTTACGCCAGTCCTGCTCGCTGCCGTCGGCTTGATGGCGATTGCGACCTGGCTCGTGCTGACGGAATCACATGGGCACGAACACGAGCATCGCCGCCTGGTGCACAGCCACCGTCACGTCCACGATGAGCATCACCAGCACGCACACCATGGCGACGAGGGGCCCGAGCCTCACGCCCACGAGCACGTGCACGAGCCGATGCGGCATACGCATCCGCACGTACCCGACCTGCATCACCGCCACGGGCACTGAAACGTCCAGCACAATTTACCGGCGATTCGGTTTTGTCCGGCGCGAACTGGCTGACAACCCCTGCAACAGGTGTTTAAGCGACGCCCGTTCCGCGCTCGGGGCAAACAACGCGCGTCTTCGCAACAGTGCATTCCTCAGCTTTTTGTAGAACGGGGCGTGCGTGCGGCAACGCTCGATCAGCCGCGCCAGAGATCGATCGTCGAACAGCGAGAAATAGCCGGGGTAATCGCGGCCGAGCATGCCGACGTTGCCTGGAACGCGCGACGCCAGCACCGGCACGCCGATGCGAGCGGCCTCGCAGATGACATTGGCGCCGCCCTCCATCACCGAACTCACCACCAGCACGTGGCTGGAAGCGAGCCAGCGCATCGCCGTTCGGTGCGGCACGCTGCCGAGCCAGCGGTAGCGGCGCTCGATCTTCGCCCAGCCGCGCGCGCGCACCCGCATTTCCCTGTTGAGCGCGGCGCCAAGCTGCACCACCTCGACCGGGGTGTCGCGCGCAATGCGGCGCAGCGCCATGACCGCGCGAAACGGGTCCTTTTCTTCCCTCAGATGACCGATCACGGCGACGCGAAAGCACGACTTCTCCGGCGCGTGGCGCAGAGTTGTGTCCGATGACTGATAGACGACGCGGGTCTTGCCTCTCAGGAACGGGCTCAGCTCCCGCAGCCCCTCGTCCTGCAGCACGGCGAGCCGCGTGGCCAGACCCAGCGACTGCCGGGCCTCGGCGGATGTCCTGATGTCGCGGTAGAGATCGGTGCCGGTGAGCGCGACGACGATGGGAGCGGCAGGCCGCCGGTCCGAAAACCGCTGGATGGAGGCAGCGCTCTTGCGCGCGTGCAGCGCGAGCAGCAGGTCGTCATGCCCGCCCCGCCATTCCTTGACGATGCGCACGCGGTGCCTCATCCCGCGCAGGAAGCGCGCCCAGCGCGCGGCCGTGTGCTGGTTCCCGCTGCGCGGGACGGCCGAGGCCGGGACCGTGATGGCGATCTTCATGCCGGGAGCTACTCTACAGGAGCCCGGTGATCAGACCCAATGCGACGGCGAACAGCATGACCGCGACGATGGCCTGCATGCCGCGTATTGTGGCCTTGGGCAGGTAGTGATTACCGAGGACCGATCCCAGCAGTGCGGCGACGATTGCGGCGGCCAGAACTCCATGGTCAAGTCCCGCGCGCTGCTCCAGGATGAGACGGGAGTAGACCGTGAGCCGGGAGACATCGATCAGGAAAGCGATCGCCGCGCCCGTCGCCACGTAGGCCTCCTTCGCGAGCCCGGCCTTGATCAGGAACGCGGAACGCAGCGCGCCCTGCATGCCCGCAAGGCCGCCGAAGAAGCCGCTCAATAGCCCTCCCAGGGGCTGGTATCGCGAAGGAAACGAGACACTCCGAAACCACGGAAGCATCTCGGCGCAGGCAAAGAAAAGCAGCATCAGGCCGACGATGAGTTTCGCCGGAGCGAGTTCCATGGTCCGGCCGAACAGCGTATAGGTCACCCACGCGCCGCTCCCGGACAGCCAGACCAGGAGCCAGGCGCCCGCGAAAGCGCCCGCGATCGCCGGCACGCCAAATCGGAGCACGACCGCTCTGTCGATATGCCGCCCTACCAGCACCAGCTTGAAAACGCCGTTCAGAAAGTGAACCACTGCCGTCAGCGCGACGGCTTGCCCGATGGCAAAGAAAAGGGCGAACGCGGGCAGCAGGAGCGTGCCGAGCCCGAAGCCGGAGAAGAAAGTGAGCCCGGATGCGAGAAACGCGACGGCGCAAATGACCAGATAGCTCATAATGACTTAGAGTCCCGGACTGCTATTATCTGTCGGCCGGCACCCGATGCCGGCGCCCGGTCAAATCACCAGCCCGAGGGGATTCAACCCTCCGACCCACGAATCAGCCGATTCGCACATGACGGAGCCCGATTTTCTCGCCGGCGAACTCGCCGCCAGCCGCGAGCATCTTACGCGAATCACCGCCGGCCTCGACGGGAACCGGCTGCTCGGTCCGAAACTTGCCATCGTCAACCCGCCGTTGTGGGAGCTGGGTCACGTCGCCTGGTTCCAGGAATACTGGTGCCTGCGGCGCAGCGCGCGCGGCGCGATGCCGGACTCGATCCTGCCGGGCGCCGACGCCTTGTACGACTCCGCCAAAGTGGCGCACGACACGCGCTGGAACCTGCCGCTTCCCGACTTGAACGCCACCCGTTCGTACCAGGCGGAAATCCTGGAGCGCGTGACGCGCCGCATCGCGCGCGAACCGGAGAATCTCGAACTGCATTACTTCGCCCGGCTCGCGACGTTTCACGAAGACATGCACGCCGAGGCGTTTCATTACACGCGCCAGACCCTGGGTTATCCGGATCCTTTACACAGTAACGAAATCCCCGCCAATCCCGCTGCCGGAAGTCCTGGCGACGTGGAACTTCCCGGCGGGACGTTCTTACTGGGAGCGGTTCCAGGCGGGGATTTCGTCTTCGACAACGAGAAATGGGCGCACGAGGTCCGGCTTCCCTCGTTCCGCATCGCGCGCGCGCCGGTCACCAACGCCGAATACGCGGCGTTCGTGGACGCGGGCGGCTACTCGCGCAGGGAATGGTGGAGCGAAGACGGCTGGGCGTGGCGCTCGCGCGAAAACCTGCAGGCGCCGAAGTACTGGGTGAAGCAAGGCGGAACGTGGGCACAGCACCGGTTCGACCGCGTCATGCCGTTGCAGCCGAACGAGCCGGTCGTCCACGTCAACTGGCACGAGGCGCAGGCCTGGTGCCGCTACGCGAACCGGCGCCTGCCGACCGAGGCCGAATGGGAATACGCCGCTTCGTGGAATGCCGGCGTCC
>DASTDR010000341.1:0-3637 GCA_035710265.1 Gemmatimonadales bacterium
GGCAGCACGTGCGGGACGAACTGCATCTGTTTCTGATCCATCTCGACCGGCTTGGCGGGCGGGGTGAACGTGCCGGGTGCCTGCTGGATGTACACGACGACGTCGGCGGCCGACGCCGAGCCGGTGACCTTGACGGTGCCCGAGATGCTGACGGCGGCGGCGCCGCGTGCCTCGACGGTGACGAGCGCTCCCGCGAGCATTGCTGAACCGAATATGAGCGAATGACGACTCATGACGTGCTCCTCAGAATCCGAAGTCGATGGCGACGACATAGCGGTTGTGGCCCTTACCGGGGTCGTCGAGTCGCATCTGCCCTTCGATTGTGAACTTGATGTTTGCGCGCGCGACGAATACCACCGCAGGGACCAGGAATTCCTGGGTGACCGGATCCGCCCTGACGCTGAAGTCCTGAGCCGTCTCCCCGTACCGCAGGACCCCGATGAGCCACGGGTAAACGGTGTAATTGCCCTCGACGAACCACGCATCCGTGTCGATCGATTCGCCGGTTCCACGAGGGTCATCGTCGCGCTGCTGCAGGTAGAGTCCGAAGACATTGAGGTCCCGAATCCACCAGTCGAACTCCACTCCAGTGATGTGGAAGTCGTTGTCGGTCGTGCTTTCGGCCGAGACGTCGACGATGCCCGTTCCCGGAACGCCACTGAGCGCCTTCGTGCTGCCGGCATAGATGTTGGTCGACTTGCCCACATAGGTGAAGGCTCCGACCTTGAACGAATCGTCTCGCCAGAACTCGAGGTCTTGCGAAAGCTCTCCGCCGCCGAGCTCGCCGTAGCCGCCGAATTTGTAGGCGGCGCGGGCGAACACGTCTTTGTGGTCGTTGGCGTCGATGAGACCCTGTCCATTGGCGACGCCGACGGACCACGTCAATCCGCCGTGGTTCTTGGGGCCATTCCGCGCGCCCCACACTTCGACGCCGGGCTGCCCCTCGCGGAACCTCCAGCGATCCTCGCCGGTCGTGGCCGAGATCGACAAGGTGGCCGTCGAGAGGTTCGGATTCGGCGCCGTCAGCGTCCTCGAACTGGGCGTCGTTCGCGTGTCGTAGGGGCTGTAGTGCGCCGCGGTCAGCCGGAGGTGGTCCGGAATCGGGTGGACCGACAGCGACCCCATCCGAACATGCAACCAGGGCCGCGGATCGTACTGCAGCATGAGGTCCATTGCCAGCTCGTTCTCGTTGGCTTCGTTTTCGACCTCCAGTTCACCGAAGAACGAGAAGGTCTCCCCGAGCGTTCCTCCGGCCAACAGTTCGAACTCGTGCGGGTACTCGAAGGTGGTGGTCTGATCGTCCTCGAAGGTGTTGAACCGTCCGATGCCGCGAACCGCGAGCGGCACGGCGCCTGGAATATCCGATGGCCACAACGCGTGGGGAAAGAGCTTCTTGTAGGCCTCAGCCCCCAGGCTGACGGGCTCCTGTTTGGTCGCCGTCCCGTCCTCTCCACCTGGAAAGCGGTACCCGTTGTTACGAAACGCCTTGCCGAAGTAGTTCAATTTGGGGAAGACCGCATGGCAGGTCGAGCAGCTCGTCAGGTACTTTCTCGACCACGCGGGAATCGCCTCCGACTGGCGGACGGATAGGGCGATTAGCGTGACCACGACGGCGCCGACGACGATGAGGCGAGGTCGGGCGGAGCGGGCAGCATCGGATGACATGAGAATCTACCTCCCGCATCCAACCAAAGCACGCAGCATGCCCGGTGCGGCGGCTCGCACGGTATTGTCGAAGTGCTTGGAGGAAACCCTGTTACGTCGTCTCGCCGACCTGGGGCACACCTACCTGTCTGTCAGACTCTCTGACACTCGATTATCAAATCGCGAGTTCGCAGCAAGTTAGCGCGGTGTCCGAGAATCGGGCACTTTCGAGGCGAGATCGATCTCGTTCAGCTTGCGGTACAGCGTGTCTCTCGAGATGCCGAGGATGTGGGCGGCGGTGCTCTTGTTGCCGCGGGCTTGCCGCATCGCCTCGGCGATCGCCCACGCCTCGAGCTCGACGAGCTTCAGCGGCACGTGCGTCGCGTCGCCCGTGCGACCGCCGCCCTCACCGCGCCGCCGCAGCCAGGCGCGGACGTCGTCGGCGCTGATCGTCGCACGCGTCGGCGGGAGCGTTGCGCTGAGGCCTTCGAGCATGTTCTCCAGCTCGCGGATATTCCCCGGGAACGGATAGTCGGCCAGCAGATCCAGGGCGCCCGCGTCGATACCGTCCACCCGGTGCCTACCCGGTTCACCGAGGCCGGTGAGGAAGTGGCGAATGAGCAGCGGCAGATCGTCGCGGCGATCGCGCAGGGGCGGAACCTCGATGACGAGCACCGACAGGCGATAGAACAGGTCGGGGCGCATCCGGTCGTTCCGCATCGCGGCGAGGCTCCCGTTGGTCGCCGCGACGACCCGCACGTCGACCCGGCGGCTCGCGAGGCCGCCGACCGCACGGACCTCCCCGTCCTGCAGCACGCGGAGCATCTTCGCCTGCGCATCGAGCGGCAGCTCGCCGATCTCGTCGAGCAGCACGGTGCCGTTGTGCGCCGCGGCGAAGAGCCCGGGGTGGTCCGACGTGGCGCCGGAGAAGGCGCCGCGCCGGTGGCCGAAGAGCTCGCTCTCGACGAGATCGCGCGGCAGGGCGGCGCAGTTGATCGGCACGAACGGGCGTTTCGCGCGGCGGCTGTTCGCGTGGATCGCGCGCGCAAGGAGCTCCTTCCCGGTCCCGGTCTCCCCCAAAATCAGCACCGGCGTGTCGCTGCGCGAGGCGGCGGTCGCCCGATCGAGCACGGCGTTCATGCGGGAAGAGCGGCTGACGATTCGTTCGAAGCCGTACCGTGTCGCGACCAGCCGATCGAGGCTCGCGACCCGTTGGCGCAGCTCGGCGGCTTCGAGGATGCGGACGACTTCCTTGCTGACGACTTCTTCGGAGTACGGCACCGGCACGAAATCCTCGGCGCCACGCCGAATCGACTCGGTGGCGTGCTCGACGGTCGGATGGGTGCTGACGAGCAGGACAGCGAGATCTGGGTGGCGCTCCTTGATGGTCTGGAGCAGATCGAGCGCACAAGAGTCGGATCCCGAATCGCCGAGGATCACCAGCCGGAGGGCGTCGATGCGAGCGACCATCGCAAGCACGGACGCGGCGTTCCCTGCGGCCACGTCAGGCCGGTACTGGGCGAGCAACTGCCCGAGGGCTGCGGTTAGCTCCCGGTCGTCCGACGCGATAAGCACCTGCGACTCGGGCCGGGGCATCGATCACCACCTCTTCGAATGTTTGGCACTGGAATTGTACATCCGTCCCGTCGGAGACCGTGAAGTTTAAGAACAGGAACTTGACCGCGGCAGCGAGGGTGCGTTGTCGAAATCCCGTTGGTTGCAGAGATCGATCCTGGCACGTCCCTTGCGCTGAAGCTCGCCGTCGACCCAATTACAGTCTCTCGGTAACGTGCGCCGCCGGTTTCTCGAATGGAGATGGACCATGAAGTGGTCCCGAGGATTCCTCTTCTACACCACCCAGCTGTCGGATCCCCTGCCGGCGGCGGTGGGGAGCACGGTCATCGACGTGATCCTGAGGGAACGTCTCGCCGACCACGCACTGGAGATGGGGAGCTACTTCGTTCGCGGACTGCGCGAGCTCCAGAAGCGGCAC
>DASTDR010000342.1:0-3599 GCA_035710265.1 Gemmatimonadales bacterium
AATGCAGCAACGGCGGACAATACGCTCCGGAACGAATTCATGGCGAATCCCTATCGTGGATTGGTTGCTGGAAGCGGACCGAACATCTTGTCGGCGAGCATGCGCTGCATCCGCTCGATCTCGGTCGTCTGATCGGCGAACACCCCGCTGGCAATCTTGTACACGGGGTTCTCTTCACCGGCGCCCCTGCCGAACAGCTCGTTGACCATCGTGATGGCGCCTTCGTGATGCTGGATCATGAAGCGCAGGAACAGCTCGTCGAACTGCTCGCCCCGCGCGCGATCGAGCTGCGCGAGCTGCTCGGCGTTCAGCATCCCGGGCATCATATGACCGCCCATGTCGTGTGCCGTATGCTCGGGCTCGACGTGAGGCACCGGCTCGTTGCGCTCGGCGAGCCACTGCGCCAGAATCACGATCTCGTCCTGCTGTCCCCGGATGATGCGCTCGCACAGCGTCTTCACATCCGCGCTCGCGCCATGCGTGGGTGCCCAGCTCGCCATCAGCAGCGCCTGCGCGTGGTGGTAGATCATCCCCGACATGAACGCCACGTCGGCCGGCGTGTAGTCCTTGGCCGGAACAGATGTCTGCGCGCGGGCGGGGGCGGGGGCGGGAATCGAGAACAGCGTTACCGCAAGCAACGATGGTACCAACCGTGTCATACCGGATTCTAGTCGGGGCCCACCCATCAGGGTAGAGCTTGCCGAGCACCGCGGATGTGAGCTTCCCGAGGTCGGCCGCCTAACTTTTCACACCGGGCTCCCGTAGTATCGACGGATGCGTCTCGCGCTCATAATCATGCTGGTGTCTGCTCTCGGCTCCGAGCTGGCCGGCCAGGGTGTCGTCGGTACATGGCAGGGCTACTGGACCCGCGCGGGCGATACGATGCCGGTCACCCTGCACATCCGCCGCGACTCCGGGGGATATTCGGCGACGTTCGATGCCGATCGCCTGCGCGTCAGCGGGATTCCGTTTTCGACGGTGGGCGTGCAGCGCGAAGGCATCACGATGATTCTGCGTGGCGATCGCACGACGGCCACGTTCGGTGGTGTCCAGCGCGGGGACTCGCTCGTTGGCTCGTTCGTCGAGGACGGAGCGGCGCAGGGCGCATTTGCCTACACGCGCGCGAGGGACATCCCAGTCCCATTCGAAGAGCGAGAGATCACGTTCGAGAACGGCGCGATCCGACTCGCCGGCTCTCTGCTGCTGCCTCCGGGGATCAAACGCGCGCCTGCAGTCGTCTTCATCCACGGGTCGGGTGCCGAAGGGCGGTGGGCCTCGCGCTTCCTCGCGACCCAGCTCGCCGCGCACGGCATCGCCGCGCTGATCTTCGACAAGCGCGGCGTCGGGAAGTCCACGGGCGACTGGCGCCAGGCGACGCCCGCTGACCTCGCCGCCGACGCCGCCGCCGCGGTCGCGCGCCTGCGCGCGGAGCCGCGCGTCGACAGCGCACGCACCGGCATTCATGGCCATAGCCAGGGCGGCACGCTCGCGCCGATGATCGCGGTCCAGACGCCCGGCGTGGCGTTCGTGATTGCGTCCGCCGCTGCCGGACTGCCGATGGACTCGGTCGAGATCTTCAGCGTGCTGAACTCGATTCTGCCACAAGCACGAACGGCGCAGGACTCGGCCGACGCCCGCAACTACACGGGAGAGCTGGTGACCGTCGCCTATCGCGGCCGCCCTCGCGCTCGTCTCGACTCGCTCGTGAGCGCGTTTCGGGATCGGCCCTGGTACTTTCCCCCGCCGGCCCCGGACAATTCCTACTGGACGTTCTCGCGGCACTACGCGCAATATCAGCCGCTCGACTGGTGGGCGCAGGTGCGCGTACCCGTGCTGCTGATCTACGGCTCCGCGGACCAGCGCGTCCCCGCACAGCCGAGCGCCGAACGCATCCGCGCCACGTTGCAACGGAACGCCCCCGGCGTGGATCTAACAGTCAAGATCCTGCCCGGCGCCGATCACACGTTTCGGCTCGCGCCCGGGCCGGGCGGGTGGCCGCGCACCGCGCCCGATTACCTGCCCACGCTCCTCCACTGGTTGGGAGATCGATGAAACGCAGCGCGTTCGTACTCATCTGCCTCGCGCCGAACGTCGCCTGCGCGCAAGGGTCGGCCGCGCCGCAAACATTTGAGTCCCGACATTACCGAATCCGTGCTGTCACGCTCACCGACGATCTCGATCACCCCTGGGGCCTGGCGTTTCTGCCCGATGGCCGCATGCTGGTCACCGAGCGCGCCGGCCGGCTGCGGATCGTGACGCCGACCGGGACGCTGTCGGATCCGATCGCCGGCGTGCCTGAAGTCGCCGCGGACGGGCAGGGCGGTTTACTCGACGTCGCGGTCGCGCCCGATTTCGCACAGAGCCGGCTGATCTACCTGAGCTTCTCCGAACCGGGGGACGGCGGCGCCGGCACCAGCGTCGCCCGCGCTCGGCTCTCGCAAACCGAGAATCGGCTCGAGAACCTCCAGGTGATTTTCCGCCAGCAGCCCAAAGTACCGGGCGGCGCGCACTTCGGGTCGCGGCTCGTGTTCGCGCGCGACGGCACCTTGTTCATCACTACCGGGGACCGGCAGCACCGCTCGTTCGTGCAGGATCTGTCGAAGCTCCAGGGCAAAGTCATTCGGATTCGTCCCGACGGGACCATCCCGCCCGACAACCCATTTGTGCATCGGGCGGGCGCGCGTCCCGAGATCTGGTCCTACGGTCACCGGAACATTCAAGGCGCCGCGCTCCACCCGCAGACCGGTCAGCTCTGGACGGTGGAGCACGGTGCGCGCGGCGGTGATGAGCTCAACGCGCCGAAGGCGGGCAGAAACTACGGCTGGCCCGTGATCACGTACGGCGTCGACTACTCGGGCGCGCGCATCGGGGAAGGCCAGCGGAAGGAAGGAATGGAACAGCCCGTCCACTATTGGGACCCGTCGATCGCGCCCAGTGGGCTGATGTTCTATACCGGCGATAAATTTTCCGAGTGGAGAGGCAGCGCGATCGTCGGCGCGCTTGGCTTCCAGCTGCTGGCGCGGCTCGAGCTGGACGGGGAGCGCGTGCGCTCCGAAGAGCGGCTGCTCGAGGGCTACGGCCAGCGCATCCGCGCCGTGGTGCAGGGACCCGATGGGTTGATCTATCTGCTCACCGATTCCGACGGCCGCGTCGTGCGGCTCGAACCCATTTCCTGAGGTTGCAGAGATGACGCGAGTTTGCTTTGTGATCCTTGCCGGAACTGTCGCATTCGCATCGATTGCGGTGGCTCAAGCTCCAGCTCCCAGCTCCCAGCTCCCTGCTCCCCTCCCGTCCATAACTCTTCCACCGGAGCTCGCCCGCGTCCTGCGCGATTACGAGAAGAACTGGCGCGCGGGCGACGAGAACGCTCTCGCGGCGCTGTTCACGAGCGACGGCTTCGTTCCCTCGAACGCCGGCTTCGTGCGCGGGCGTGACGCGATCGCCGGCCAGTACAAAGACCAGCAGGGCGAATTGCGGCTGCGCGCGCATGCGTATGCCGTGTCCGATACCGTCGGCTACATCGTCGGCGCGTACAGCTTCGGCGCCGACAGCGTCGATCGCGGAAAGTATTTGCTTGCGTTGCGCCGGCCGCGGGGCGG
>DASTDR010000343.1:0-3230 GCA_035710265.1 Gemmatimonadales bacterium
TAGTGGTTCACGGTGAGCAACGTGTCGGACGCGGTTTCTTGACTCGCGGCCACAGTGGGAAGGGACAGCAACGCGGCCAGGATTAATGAACGCATAGGGCCTCCGCGACAGCTGAATTTTTGGGACGCATTCGACGTCATCTTTAAGAGAACCTGCGGGACCTCATTGGGCCAGTCCGGTTTTCGGCATCCCGATCAGGTAGGTCCCGCGCAACGGCGACCAGCCTCCGCGGATGTCACCGATCTCCCAATCGTAGGAATCGAGCCCGCGCACCAGCTCGCGCAGCTCGGCCGGCGAGTAGGCACGCAGACATGAGACGATACCGTCGAATGTCCCCACCAGGGGCAGCACCGGGGGCAGATACGTCCAGAAAAACCGAGACCAGCGCCAGGGGCGAATGAACGGCTCGCCCACCACGACGCCAAGCCACGTGAGGGCGACGACCAGGATCTCCCAGGGGGCGCGGCGCGCGGCCTCGAACACGGCGATTCCCTGCCCGCTCCTGACGGCGTCGGCGAGAATCGCCCGAGCCTCGTCGGGACGGAAATGGTGAAACGAGGTGAACAGCGTGCGAAATCCGTCGAGCGCCTGTGGTACCGCCCGGGCGTCCACGGGCTGAGGGTGAAACGGCAGCTGTCCCGAGAGCTTCGGTCCCTGATGGGGATAGAGGTCGGTGAGCAGCACCGGCACGTTGACCTTGCGCGCCAAGCTGCTCCACGGCCCGCCGGCCCCCGAGCACAAGTCGACAATGCGCCGCGCGCGGGTTCGTCCGAGCGCGCGCCGCAGCAACGGACCAGCCGGCTCGTACGCGCGAGACACGTTGAGCGAGAACGCCAGGAAGTCGGTCAGGGCATCGCGTAACGAACGCGGACACTCGGGCAAATCGTGCAGCTCGACGAGGTGCAAGCGCATGCGAGTAATTTGCACGAACGGCCCGCCCACGTGAGATTTGGCGCCCGCATGGATCACTTCGAGCTTCCCCGCCTGTTTGCCGAGCGACCCGCCGGCCACAACTACTTCGAGCTGATCCGCGTGCCCGCGATGTCGGCCGGATTGTATGTGCTGCAGCCCGGCGAGCCAGACAAGCAGGAGCCGCACAAGGAGGATGAGCTGTACTACGTCGTGGGCGGGAAAGCGACGATCCGGGTGGGCACCGAAGATCGACCGGCGGTCCCGGGGGCGGCGATCTTTGTCCCGGCCGGCGTCGAGCATCATTTCCATTCGATTCAGGCGGAGCTGCGGGTGCTCGTCGTCTTCGCCCCAGCCGAGACCGCTACCACGATCCCGTCATGAGCCTGCGGACCACACCATTTCATCCGCGCACGGGCCCGCTCTCCGAGGGTCAAGCCTGGCGCCGCTGGGCCGGCTACGTCGTCGCCAGCTCGTACGAGCTGTCCCACGACCGTGAGTACCATGCGATTCGTAATTCGGCGGCGTTATTCGACGTCTCTCCTCTCTATAAGTACCTGATCACCGGCAAGGACGCGGCTCGCCTGCTCGACCACGTGGTGACCCGCAATGTCGCGAAAGCCAAAGTCGGCCAGGTGCTGTACACACCCTGGTGCGATAACACAGGAAAGCAGATCGACGACGGCACGATTTCCGTGCTCGGCGAGCAGGCCTACCGCATGACGTCCGCCGACCCAACGCTGCGTTGGCTGCACCTCAACGCCTCCGGTCTCGACGTAAAAATCGAGGACGTCTCCGAGCAGACCGCGGCCGTCTCGCTCCAAGGCCCAAGCTCGCGAGACATTCTCCAGCTGGCGGCGCAGCAGGACCTTTCGAACCTGAAGTACTTCCGGCTGACCTCCGCCACGATTCGCGATATTCCCGTCACGATCTCGCGCACCGGATACACGGGCGACCTGGGCTATGAAGTCTGGGTGGACTCCGCGCAGGCTGTGCCGCTGTGGGATGCGCTGATCGAGACCGGGACACCCTACGGGATCACGCCGGCGGGGATGCTGGCGCTCGACGTGGCGCGCATCGAGGCCGGCCTGCTGCTGATCGAGGTCGACTACTTCTCGTCGCGTCATGCGCTGATCGAGTCGCAGAAGTCCTCGCCGTACGAGCTGGGACTCGGCTGGACCGTGGCGACCGACAAGGAGCGCTACAACGGCCAGGCGGCGCTCGACGCCGAGCGGCTGCGCGGCTCATCCTGGCAGTTCACCGGTTTGAACGTCGATTGGGATTCGCTGGAGTTGCTCTATGCCGCGGTGGGATTGCCGCCGCGCCTGCCGTCGCAGGCGTGGCGCACGAGCGTGCCCGTGTACGCCAACGGCCGCAGCGGCCGCCAGGTGGGCTACGCGACGAGCGGCGGCTGGTCCCCGCTCCTCAAGCAGTACATGGCGCTCGTGCACCTCGAGTCGCAGTTCGCGAAGCCGGGCACGGAACTGCTCATGGAAATCACGGTCGAGCACCGGCGCAAGGAAGCGCGCGCGCGCGTGACGCCCCTGCCTTTCTTCAATCCGGAACGGAAGCGCGCCTGATGGCGAAGCGCTACGACGCGATCATCATCGGCGGCGGGCACAACGGCCTCGTCACCGCCGCGTACCTGGCACGCGGCGGCCGGTCGGTGCTCGTGCTCGAGAAGCGGCCCCGCGTGGGCGGCGCGGCCGTGACCGAGGAGATCTTCCCCGGCTTCAAGTTCTCGATGTTCTCATACGTCGTGAGCCTGCTCCGCCCCGAGATCATCCGCGATCTCGACCTGCCGCGCCACGGCCTGCACATCCTGCCGCTCGAGAGCACGGTCACGCCGATGGAAAACGGCGACTATCTGGCCGCCTGGGCCGACCATGACGAGACGCGGCGCGAACTGTACCGTCATTCGCCGCGCGACGCGGAGGCGTACGACGAGTACGGCCGCCTCATGCACTTCATGGCGCAGGCGGTGCAGCCGATCCTCAGTATGGTGCCGCCCGATCCGACGTCGTTCGCGCCGGGCGATATCGCCGCGCTGCTCAAGCTCGGCAAGCACTTCCGCGGGCTCGGCGCGGAGCGGCTGCACGCGCTCGTCAAGCTGATGACGATGAGCTCGGCCGATTTTCTGGACGAATGGTTCGAGACCGACGTGCTCAAGGCGACGAAGTCCGCCAGCGGCATCATCGGCACATTCCTTGGCCCCCGCTCGCCGGGCACCGCCTATGTGCTGCTTCATCATTACATGGGCGAGCTGGACGGCGTGTTCAGGGCCTGGGGATTCGCGAAAGGCGGAACCGGCGCGGTCAGCG
>DASTDR010000344.1:0-2238 GCA_035710265.1 Gemmatimonadales bacterium
GGGCGGATGCGGCTTCTGCATCGGTTTCGTCGATGCCGAAGCGCCCAGCAGCGTGAAGTGGGAGCCGACCATGTCCACCACGTCCTCGGTCCAGAGCCTCCGGACCGCTTCGAGGTTCTCCTCGAAGCGCTTCACGCGCTCCTTCTGGGTCGTGCCGAAGGCGAGAAACTCGACCTCCCGGTACCCGAGCGCGACGCCGAAGATCACCTTGCCGCCGCTCATGACGTCGACCGTCGCGATTTGCTCGGCGACGTCCAGCGGCTTGTGGAGTGACAACAGGATCAGCCCGAAGTTGACGCGCAGGTCCGGCGCTTCGGCCATGATCCGGCACAGGAAGGGAAGCTGCTGCAGGCCTTGCAGGGGCGCGCTGCTGTAGTGCATGCCCTTGGTGAGGGAGGCGTACCCGAGGGCGTTGGCCAGCCGCGCCTGCTCGAGCTGCTCACGGAAGCGCAGCTGCATGTCGTCGCCCTGCGGGAACTGCGCCCGCAGCATCAGACCGAACTGCATCATCCGCCCACCCGCTCCGGCTCCCAGCCCCACGGGTGCGGACCCCACTCCGGCTCGAACACCCGGCCGCGTTTCACGGTCAGCACCGGCACCACGGCCTTGTCGATCTTCATCGAGTCCCGCAGCGTGTCGTAGACCACCCACCGGCCCTCGCGAATCTCCAGCACCGAGATGTCGGCCTGGCGCCCCACCGCGAGACTGCCGAGGCGGCCGTCTTCGCCGATCGCCCGCGCCGGATTCACCGTGCACGCGGCGATGACCTGCTCGAGCGTGAAGCCCATGCCCAGGAAGCGCGCCATGATCTCGACCATGCTGTGCACGGTGTTGAGCCGGCCCGGAATCGTCAGGTCGGTGCTGATGCAGTGCGGGATGAGCCCCTGGTCGAGGACCTTTCGGCCCACGTTGAAGCCGAAGTTCATCCGGCCGTGCGCGGTATCGAGCCACACGCCCCGGCCGGCGAGCTCCTTCGCCTCCGGCACCAGCTTGCCGTCGGCGTCGAGGACCCCACCCGGATTCGCGGTGAAGAGATGCGTCACGATGTCGCCCGGCTCCAGCAGGGGCAGCAGCTGACGGATCACATTGGCGTCGTACCGCTTGGTGGTGTCGCCGATGTGGACCATGAGCGGCAGGCCGCTCTCGCGCGCCGCGCGCTTGGCCAGCCGGGGCATCTCCATCCCGAAGATCTCCAGCGCGGGCGAGACCATGCGCGCCTTGATCCCCTTGATGAGCCCCTTGTGCTCCCCGGCGACCCGGAGCGTGCTCTCGAGATCGATGCTGCTCTCGGCGATGATGTCGGGGTTCGTCGCGAGCCCGGTCTGGCAGATGTGCAGCAACGGGATGACCTCGGTCTCGCACTTGGGAAGAATGTGCCGCGGAAACGCGCTGAAGGTCGCGCAGCCCGAGCTGCCCGCATCGACCACCGTCGTGACGCCGGCATGGACGCCCGCGATGTCGGGATGCACGCCGTTGGCCGCCACGCCGTCGAACACGTGGGTATGCAGGTCGATGAGGCCGGCTGTCACGGTCTTTCCCGGGATGTGAATGACGCGGCGAGCTTCCGACGCCGAGATGTTCGCGGCCACCCGGGCGATCTTCGCGTCCTGCACCGCGACGTCCAGCGCCCCGCGCAGGTTCTGCGCCGGGTCGATCACGTTGGCGCCCTTCAGCAACAGGTCGTACATGGCGAGCCTCCTCCAGTCAGCCTCGGATGGCCGGGAGAGTACACGGGTCGGCGTGATCCATTCAAGCCGCCGCCTCGATCATTGAACGATGTGATCCGCTCGCCGGAGCAGGGACGGCGGAATCGTGATGCCGAGGGCCTTGGCGGTCTTCAAATTGATTGCCAGCTCGAATCTGGTCGGCGGTTCGATGGGAAGATCCGCCGGTCTTGCGCCGCTGAGGATCTTGTGGATGTAGCCGGCGGCGCGACGAAACAGATCGCGGCGATCGGTGCCATAGGACATGAGCCCTCCCGCATCCACGAACTCTCTGAGCCCGTAGATGGCCGGGAGTCGGCTGCGCCTCGACGGGAAGCGACGCGGCGCACAGCAGAGCGCCCACGGCGAGCGCGATCCTCATCCCGCAGTCAACCACGTCGAAGGCGAGCCCGGTGAGCTAGCCTTCAGTGTCTTTTCGCGCGGTCACAACGGCTTGACGGCCACCTTGCGGAACTTGATCACGCCCTCGCCGTGTTGCAGCGTGAACGGCCCTTCGGCGAACAGGCCGTTGTGG
>DASTDR010000345.1:0-7937 GCA_035710265.1 Gemmatimonadales bacterium
CCGAAGCGTTCGTATCCGGACACGGCGACCATCGCGCATCTCGTCGGGTATGTCGGTGAAGTGACCGAAGGTGAGCGCGCCACCCGGCGGTTCGCGCAGGTGCGGCTGGGGGGCCTCGTGGGCAAGGACGGCCTCGAGCGCGAATACGATGACACGCTGCGCGGATCGGAAGGCGTCCGGTTCGTCGAGGTCAGTGCGCGGGGCCAGATGGTACGCGAAGCCGAGGCGGCGGCGAACCTCGCGCCCGTCCCCGGCGCCGATTTGCACACGACGATCGATCTGGAGCTGCAGCGCTACATCGCGGAAATCTTCCCCGCCGGGCAGCGTGGCGCGGTGATGGCGCTGAACCCGAATAGCGGTGAAGTCCTGGCGTTGTTCAGCGCGCCGGGATTCGACCCCAACGCATTCGTGGGCGGGATTTCCGCGCCGTACTGGCGATCGCTCAACGAGAGCGCCGCGCGGCCGCTGCTCGATCGGGCGATCCAGGCCCGGTATCCGCCGGGATCAACGTGGAAGCTCGCCGTCGCCGCGATGGGGCTGAAGCGCGGCATCGTCGGGCCCCGAAGCCGCATGCCGATCCCCTGCCGCGGCGGGCTGCAGTACGGCAACAGGTTTTTCCGCTGCTGGGACGCGCACGGACACGGCGATCTCACGCTGACCGAGGCGATCGCGCAGAGCTGCGACGTCTATTTTTACCAGCTGGGTATCAAGCTTGGCGTGTCGTCACTGCTCGAGGACGCGAACGCCTGGGGATTCCGCGGCCGCACCGGCATCGACCTGCCCGGTGAGATCCCGTCCGAATTCCCGACGGGAACGGAGTATTACGACCGTCTGTACGGCGCGCGGCGCTGGACCTCCGCGGTGGCGCTCAACCTCGCCATCGGACAGGGCGAGAATGCTCAAACCCTCGTCCAGATGATGCGGCTCTATCAGCAACTCGCGAGCGACGGCCGGATGCGGCCGCCGTTCGTGGTGAAGCCCACCACGATGTCCGCGACCGAGAATGTCTCGCTCGATTTGAGTCCCGATCAGCTGGCGATTCTGCGCAGAGCGATGATCGCCGTGGTGGAGCAGGGGACCGCGCGGGGATCACGCCTCGCCAGTCTCACGATCGCCGGAAAGACCGCGACCTCGCAAAATCCGCATGGCCCCGACCACGGCTGGTTCATCGGCTTCGCGCCGGCGGACAAACCGGAAATCGTGGTCGGCGCGATCGTGGAGTTCTCCCGGCACGGCAGCGCCGTCGCGCCGCTGGTATCGCGGGTCATCGCGCATTATCTCGGCATCGATGAAACGCGCGTGCGGCAAATGCGGGTGACCGTGCCTGCGGACTCGGCACCGGCGCCCTTCCAGCTTCCCGGGCTCGTGCGCGATAGCAGTGTCGAGCTGCGCCTGCCCGAGATCCGGCCCATCCAACCGACCCCGCGTCCCGACAGTGCTAACCCGCGCCCGCCAGCTCGATAAGGCGCTCGTCGCGTCGGTAGGGCTGCTGGCGCTCTACGGGCTGGCGATCCTCTATTCGGCCGGCCAGACCGACGTGCCGACGTTCGTCGCGACGATTTGGCAACGCCAACTCGTCTGGCTCGGCTTGGGGCTCGTGGTCGCGTGGACCACGTTCCGGACGTCCCCGCGCATGCTGGAATGGGCCACGCCCTGGGTGTATGCGATCGCGGTGCTCTTGCTCGTGCTCACGCTGATCATCGGCACCGGAGCCGGCACGGCCGCCGGCAGCAAGTCGTGGCTGGCCATCGCCGGACGGCGGTTCGGGCAGCCCGCCGAGTTCGCGAAGCTCGCGGTGATCCTGATGCTGGCGCGGTGGATGGCAACGCTGCGCGAGCCGCCGTCGACGCTGCGGGACCTGATCATGCCCGGGTTGATCGCCGGATTGCCGTGCCTGCTGGTCCTCAAGCAGCCGGATCTGGGGAGCGCCATCGTCTTCGTCGCGATCCTCTTCCTTATGCTGTTTTGGGCGGGGACCAAACCGTCACTGCTCGTGCTGGCGGCATCGCCCGTGATCGGGCTCGTGCTCGCCTTCTCCACGGTCGCCTGGGGCGTATGGATCGCCGTGCTTGCAGGATTGTTGCTCTGGTGGCGGCCGTATTTGTGGGAGGGTGTCGCCGTGATGGGGTTCAATGTGCTCGGCGGCGTGCTGGCGCTCCCCATGTGGAACCGTCTCGCACCGTATCAACAAAACCGCCTCCTTGCCTTCCTGAATCCCGACGTCGACCCGCGCGCCGCCGGCTGGCACGTGATCCAATCCAAGGTCGCCGTTGGTTCCGGCGGATTGTTGGGGAAGGGCTTCATCGACGGCACGCAAAAGCGCCTGGCGTTTCTGCCGGCCCAGCATACCGACTTCATTTTCTCGATCGTAGGCGAGGAGCTGGGCTTCATCGGCGTGCTGGCAGCGCTCGTGTTGTTCGCCTGGCTGCTGTTCAGCCTGCTGCGCGTCGCCCGCAAGGCGACCGACGCCTTCTCGAGTCTGTGCGTGTTCGGCATCGCCGGTTTGTTCTTCACGCACATCGTCGAGAATGTCGGGATGACGATCAACCTGATGCCGATCACGGGTATTCCACTGCCGTTCTTCTCGTACGGCGGGTCCTTCTTGCTCGCGTGCTCGATCGGAGTGGGCATTGCGCTTCGCGTCGCGTGGGAATCGAGACAGTCCGGATATGGCGAAGGGGGTCAATGACTTAACCCATCAGGGCTAGCGCCTGCGGTGCCGGGCGCCCAAATTGTGCGCTTCGTCACTCTATGGCGCGAATGGCCTGGTTCAAAAAGGAACGGAAGCCCCGCACTTCCGAGCGTGTAAAGCTGGAGATCCCGGCAGACGCCTGGGAAAAGTGCGATCAATGCGGACACGTAGACATTCGCGAGCGCTTCGTTCGCGCTCTCAATGTCTGCCCGAATTGCGGGCATCACCGCCGAATTACGGCGCAAGAATACATCGATCTCCTCGTCGATGAAGGTTCCTGGCACGAGTTGTTCGCCGCGCTGAAGTCCGCCGACCCCCTGAAATTCGAGAACTACGCCGACCGCGTGCAGGCCGCCATCAAGAAGGCGGGCCCGCTCGACGCGATTCGGACGGGATACGCCCGGCTGCACGGCACGTCCATCAGCCTGGGGGTGATGGATTTCAGCTTCATGGGCGGCTCGATGGGCTCTGTGGTCGGCGAGAAGATCGCCCGGCTGGTCCGCCACGCCATCGACAAGCGCACGCCGCTGATCCTCGTTTCAGCGTCCGGCGGGGCCAGAATGCAGGAAGGCGTGCTCTCGCTCATGCAGATGGCCAAGACGTCGGTGGTGATCGCGGAGCTGCAGGGAGCCAGCGTGCCGTTCCTGTCCATTCTCACCAATCCTACGACCGGCGGTGTCTCCGCCTCATACGCCATGCAGGGCGATGTGATCCTGGCGGAGCCCGGCGCCGTCATCGGCTTTGCCGGCCCGCGCGTGATCAAGCAGACGATCGGACAGGACCTGCCCGAGGGTTTTCAGACAGCTGAGTTTCTGCTCGAGCATGGGATGATCGACGCCGTGGTTCCGCGAGGCGAGCTCCGCGATACCGCGGCTCAGCTGCTGCGGCACATGAGCGGTTCCTGGCCTGCTGAGGCTGCCGACTGAACTTCGAAGACGCCTGCCAGTACCTTTTCGCACGACAAGCTACCCGGATTAAATGGAGCCTCGGCCCGACCGAGGGGTTGCTCGACGTACTCGGCCGTCCCGACCGCCACTATCCGACCATTCACATCGGAGGGACGAACGGGAAGGGATCCACCTGCGCGTTCGTCGCCACTGAGCTGCGGGCGCAGGGTTGGCGGGTTGGCCTGTATACCTCACCGCACCTCGTGTCCCCCACGGAGCGAATCACCGTCGATGGCGTCCCGATCGGGGAGGATGCGTTCAGCGAGTGGACACGGCAGCTCAAGCCACACATCGAACGGCTGGAGGCGAGCTTCTTCGAGGCCACCACTGCGATCGCTCTGGCCGACCTCGCCGCGCGGGGCGTCGATATCGCCGTCATCGAAGTCGGTCTGGGAGGACGGCTCGACGCGACCAATGTGCTCACGCCCCTCGTCAGCGCGGTTACCAAGATCGCGCTCGAGCACGTCGAGTATCTGGGAAGCGACTTAAAGGGGATCGCGCGCGAGAAAGCGGGCATCGCCAAGCCCAATGTCCCTTTCGTGACGGGGGAATCAGACCCTGAAATCCGCTCCGAGCTCCTGAAGGAGGCCCAGCGGCGCGGTGCCGAGCCGATCATCACGGTCGACACCACGCTGAGGTCGCGTAAAAACACCAAGCTGGGCCTGCGGGGCCAGCATCAGGTCGCGAACGCCCTGGTGGCGCATGCGATCCTCAATGCAGTGCCCAGGCCCTTCGGTCCGGTGGGCAAGAAGCTGCCGGCCAGCTTCGCCCACGCCTATATCCCCGGACGGTTCGAGATTCGGGGCAAGTGGGTGTTTGACGTGGCACACAACCCGGACGGGATGAAAGTCGTCGCTGACGCGATTCGGAGCGCGGATCCGCCGCTCCGGCGCCCGATCCACGCTCTCGTCGGCATTCGCAACGACAAGGACTGGCGGGCGATGCTCGAAATCCTGCGACCCGTGGTCGACAGGTTGATCCTTACAGTCCCGCCTTCGATTCCGGTGATGCAGCGCTGGTCTGTGGACGAAGTAAACCGGCCGTCCGGCCCTCCGGCCGCCGGGCCGTCCATCTCGTTCGACCCCGATTTTTCGAACTCACTCGAAGAGATCCAGAACGGAGCGGGGACAGTGCTCGTCACCGGTTCGTTCCACACCGTCGGCGACGCGATGGCTCGCTTGCCCGGCTTCGCGCCCGTCGGTTAAGTTGTTGCAATGCAAGGAAAAGCCCTCCCCGGCTTTCGTGATTTTTACCCTGAAGACCTGAGCCTCCGAAACCACATCTTCGCGACCTGGCGCAACGTGGCCAGCCGCTACGGCTTTGAGGAGTACGACGGGCCGCCCCTCGAATCGCTCGAGTTGTACACGAAGAAAAGCGGAGATGAGATCGTCCAGCAGCTCTATTCCTTTCGGGACAAGGGCGACCGGGAGGTGGCGTTGCGGCCTGAAATGACCCCCACCCTTGCCCGGATGGTGGCGGCGCGGGCCCAGGCGCTCAAAAAGCCAATTCGCTGGTTTTCGATTCCTCAGCTCTTCCGCTACGAGCGCCAGCAGCGCGGGCGGCTGCGCGAGCACTTTCAGCTGAATATGGACATTATCGGCGAGCCGGGGCCCCTGGCGGACGCCGAGCTGATGGCGGCCGCCGTGGATATCATGCGCGCATTCGGGCTCGGGCCGACGGACGTGCAGCTCCGGGTTTCCGACCGGCGCGTGATCAAATCGTTGCTCCTGAGCAAAGGGGTAGCCGAGGGGCAGTTGCCAACGGCGTTCGCCGTAATCGACCGCAGTGAGCGGGTTCCGAGGAATGTGTTGGAAGAGATGCTCAAGGAAGCGGGATACGGGAAGCGGGAAGCGGGAAGCGTATTCGAGGTGGCCGACCTGCGCGGCACCGAAGCGCTGAAGGCAGCGGGTGATGCAGCCGAACCGCTCAATCAGGCCGTGGCGGCACTGAATGCCATGGGGCTCAGCGAGTTCGTGACGATCGACCTCACCATCGTGCGCGGGCTCGCCTACTACACTGGTATCGTGTTCGAGCTGTTCGATACGCGGAAAGAGCTGCGCGCGATCTGCGGCGGTGGTCGCTACGATGGGCTACTCGATTTGCCGGCGCTGGGGTTCGGCATGGGCGATGTTGTACTCGGCGAGCTCCTCAAGGAGCGCGGCGTGGCCCCCAAGGCGTCGATCGAGCTCGGCGCCTTTTTGATAGCGGTCGGGGGCGACGACCTGCCCATCGTGCTGCAGGTGGCGCACGCCCTGCGGGAGCGCGGCATCGCGGTCGAGTACGGATTGCGGCACGCGGGTGTTCGCAAGCAGCTGGAGCTTGCGGCGGCACGCGGGGCGGCCCGGGCCGTGATCATCGGACCGGATGAGCGTGCCGAAGGAACCGCCGTCGTGCGCGACCTGCGCACCAGCTCCGAAGCGAAAGTCCCCATTCGTCAGCTTCTGAACGGATATTTCGATTAATGGCCCAGGCACAGAAGATCACGCCACGCGCTAAGGATTTCAGCGAGTGGTACGGCGACGTCATCATGCAGGCTCAGCTCGCGGACTACTCACCGGTGCGCGGGTGCATGGTCATCCGTCCCCACGGCTACCGCATCTGGGAATTGATGCAGCGCGCACTGGATGACCTGATCAAGGCCACCGGACACAAGAACGCCTATTTCCCGCTCTTCATCCCGATGAGCTTCCTCGCGAAAGAAGCGGAGCACGTCGAGGGGTTTGCGAAGGAAGTGGCGCTGGTCACGCACACGCGGCTGCGTGCCACGGGCAAGCAGGGCAAAGATGCGATCGCCGTCGACCCGACGTCGGCGCTCGAGGAGCCGCTCGTCGTGCGTCCGACGTCCGAGACGATCATCTACGCTATGTTCGCCAAGTGGATCCAGAGTTACCGCGACCTGCCGCTGCTCATGAACCAATGGGCCAACGTGGTGCGCTGGGAGCTCCGCACGCGCCTGTTCTTGCGCACGACCGAGTTTCTGTGGCAGGAAGGCCACACGGCACATGCCGATGAAGCCGGGGCGGAAACCGAGGCGCGCACGATTCTCGTCGCCGTGTATCGCCGGTTTGCCGAGGAATGGATGGCGATGCCGGTGATCACCGGCGTGAAGACCGAGAGTGAGAAGTTCGCCGGCGCGCTGCGGACCTACGCGATCGAAGCGCTGATGCAGGACAACAAGGGCCTGCAAGCGGGGACGTCGCACAACCTCGGCCAGAACTTCGCCAAGGCGTTCAACGTGCAGTACCAGACGACGGGCGGCGGGCTCGAGTATGTCTGGAACACGTCCTGGGGCGTGACGACCCGGCTCATCGGCGGGTTGATCATGACGCACTCGGACGACAATGGGTTGATCGCGCCGCCGAGACTCGCCCCCGTGCAGGTCGTGATCGTGCCGATCTGGAAGACGGATGAGGAACGTGGTCGGTTATCGGAGGTCGGTAATCAGATGAAGGCAGATCTGGACACAGCGGGCATGCGGGTGGAATTCGACCAGCGCGAGAACATGAAACCCGGCGCCAAGTACTTCGAGTGGGAGGCGCTCGGCGTGCCCGTGCGGCTGGAGATCGGGCCTCGCGATCTGGCCAGCGGACAGGCAGTGCTGGCGCGGCGGACGGGCGGTAAAGGTCCGGTTCCGCTCCAGGGGCTGGCGGGCTCCGTCACCAAGGCACTCGACGAGATCCAGGCCGGGCTGTTGAAGGCCGCGACCGAGCGCCGCGAGAAGAACTCGACGCGCAACGTCACCAAGACGCAGTTCATCGAACTGATGCAGCTCGCGACCGGTGGCGGCTTTGCCTACGGCGGATTCTGCGGGAGTGCGAGCTGCGAAGCCGAGATCAAGCAGCAAACCGGGGCGACGATCCGCGTCTTGCCCGATCCCGAATTCCGAAGCAAGGAGCCGCCACGCAATTGCATGTGGTGCGGGGCGCCCAGCATCGCGGAGGCCGTGTGGGCACAGGCGTACTAGGGTTCGATCCGGGATTGCTCCAGGCAATCGCGGATCGGATCGGCACGCCGGCGTACGTTTACAGCACCAACCTGATTCGGGCGCAGTACAACGCCCTGCACGACGCGCTGCACGGCATCCGCCACCGCATCTGTTACTCCGTCAAAGCCAACGGCAACCTGGGCGTGCTGCGCGTGCTCAAGCAGCTCGGCGCCGGCGCCGACATCGTGTCGGTGGGCGAGCTGCGCCGCGTGCTCATGGCCGGGTTCGATCCGGACGGCGTCGTGTTCTCGGGTGTGGGGAAGACGGCAGGGGAAATCGCCGAGGCGATTCGCGCGAATCTGGGCTTCATCAA
>DASTDR010000346.1:0-2383 GCA_035710265.1 Gemmatimonadales bacterium
CGCGATCTCCCCCGCAGTCACGCTGTGGACAAGCGAGCGACCACGCACGAACCGCGCCGGCTTTACCTCGGGAATCTCTTTCGTTATGGAATGCGGGGCGTTCAGCCACGCATTCCATCCGCCGTCGAGCACCGCCGCGGCGCCGTGCCCCAGCCAGCGCAGCATCCACCACAGGCGCGCGGCGTAATAGCCGCCGCTGGCATCGTAGGCGGCCACCTGCGTATCGTTGCCGATGCCGAGCTCTGCAAGGCGCCGCGCGAAGCGGTCCGGGTCGGGCAGGGGGTGGCGGCCGTTACGGCCCGTCCTGGGGGCCGACAGGTCCTCGTCGAGGTGCACGAAGCGCGCGCCGGGGATATGGGATTCTCGGTAGGCGCGGCGCCCTGTTTCGGTGTCGGCAAGATCGTGGCGGCAGTCGCAGACGACCCAGCCGGCATCGTCGAGATGTGCGGCGAGTTCGCTGGCGGATACGAGGGTGGTGTAACGCACGGAATGCAGACTTATGAGTGAAGAATGATGAACGGGCGGAACAGGCTGGTGGCTTGCAGCAGGGTTTTCAATACCGCATTCGTCATTCCGCATTCATCATTGCGGCTCGTCGCGTATCGAGCAAACCTGACTCGACGAGGCGCTGGTAGTCTTCCGGCCGGTCAACGTCCCAGAGGGTCTCGAGCTCGCGCCAGGTCCAGCCGAGCGTCTGCAGCCGCGCGCGGGTTTGCGCCATCACGTCCGTGCCGCCCCAGGCAATGCCGTCGAAAAGCATCCCATCCACGCGCGTGAGGCCGATCAGCCCGTAGCCGCCGTCCTCGCACGGCACGAACACCGCGTCGGCGCCGTCGCGCAATGCCGTCTCGGCCTGGCGCAGGTGGCGCGGCGTGAGGGCAGGGCAGTCGGAGCCGACAAGCAGGACGCGCGCGTGGGCGGTGAGTGCCTGTCTGAAAGCTGACCACATACGCCCGCCGAGATCGCCCTCGACCTGCGGCTTGACGGTGATGCCGTAGTGTTCCGCGCAAAACTGGAAAAAGAGGTCGTTGGTGTCCGGAGCGCAGTGAAGCTCGATCGGGTGCAGCGAGGTCGCCTGCGCTGTCGTGAGCGTGCGTTCGACGAACTGAGCGTGGAGCGCTGCAGCCCCTTCCGCCCCGAGCAGCGGCATCAGCCTCGTCTTGACTGCGCCGGGCCGCGGGGCTCTGGCGAAAACAATGACGGCGGTAACGTCAGGTACGGTCATAACGCATCGCGAGCTTGGCCGGGTCGGCCCCGAGCCAGTAGGCGAGCCGCAGCAGCCACATCAGCACGATGGTGCGCAGCACGCCGTGCTTTTCCCAGCGGCGGCCCGAGGTGGTGAGGCGGTGCCTGAGGCACAGCGGCCGCCCGAAGCGCTTGAGACGCTTGGACAGCGCGACATCCTCCATCAGTGCGATCTCGGGATAGCCGCCCACGGCGGTGAACAAGGAGCGAGTCACGAAGATTGCCTGGTCGCCGGTGGCGATCCCGCTCAGCCGCGAGCGCAGGTTCATGAACCGTTCCACCACGCGCAGCAGCGGGTGGCGGCCGGCGATGGTGACGTCGAAGCGCCCCCAGCCGCGGCGCGTGCGCTTCAGTCCTTCGATGATCAGCGCATCGGCCGAGCCCGGCAGCAGGGTATCCACGTGCAGGAACAGCATGATCTCACCGCGGGCGCGGGCGGCCCCGGCGTTCATCTGGGCGGCGCGTCCGCGCGGGGCGCCGATCACGGCATCCGCGTACGGCGCAGCGCGTTCCGCCGTGCCATCACTGCTGCCGCCGTCCACCACGATCACTTCCGCGCCGCGCGCCCGTAACGGCGCAAGCGCGGACATCGCGGCGGCGATGCCGTCGACTTCGTTGAGGCAGGGAACGATGATGGAGAGCATCCTGAGACTCGTCAAAACCCGTCAAAACCAGATTCTGTATTTTGATTGAATCTTGTTAATCCTGTTAATCCTGTCTATTACTGTCTTGCGTCGTTGAGTCCCCAATCATAGTCCAGAAAACGGATATCGACCTTTTGCTCGCGCACGAGCTTCCGGTGCTCGGGCCCGGCGGCCAGCACGGCGGCGTACTGGGCGAAGAATTGATCGAGCGATTTGTAGCCCTTCCAGCCTCTCTTGAAGTCCCCTCCATACCAGGGAATGGAATCGAAAATCCTGGAGACCTCGAGCGCCCGGGTTTCCGGGTTATAGCGGTTGCGCGAGCGGTCGGAAAGGAACCGGACCGTCTGCTCCTCGAGTTGCCGGTCTAGCAGTTCCGCGACGTACGCCTCCTCGCGCAGCATCGGGCAGGAGATCGCGGCACAATTGACCGCGAAATGAATGCGCGGGTCGTTGTACGCACCTTCTGCGCGAATTGTGTCGTGCTCGATGTTGTC
>DASTDR010000347.1:0-18562 GCA_035710265.1 Gemmatimonadales bacterium
CTGTCCTGGCTGTCCTGGCGCTTTGTACGGCGCGACACCGCGCCCGACGTGCGCGAGCTGGCGAGCGGCCAGCCCGTCGCGCGGCTCGAGGACTCCGGCAGGATCGCGCGCGACGCGGCGATCCTCGTCCTGGCCTACGCATTCGGCTACAGCCTGCTGGGATTCGATCTCGTGATGTCGCTCGCGCACAAATGGGTGAGCAACCTGTTCGGCGTGTTCTACTTCATGGGCAGCTTCCTGGCCGCGCTGATGATGCTCGCGATTTTGAGCATCGTCCTGCGCGGCGCCATGGGACTCGAGGGGCTGTACACGCGGCGCCAGCAGCACGACCTCGGCAAGCTCTGCTTCGGCTTCACCGTGTTCTGGGCGTACCTGATGTGGTCACAGTTCCTGGTGATCTGGTACGGCAATCTTCCCGAAGAGACGTATTTCATTTTCTATCGGCTTACCGGTGAGTGGCGGCCGATCGGCACCGCCGTCTTTTTCCTCGTCTTCGTGATCCCGTTCATCGGCTTGCTCGGGGAAAAGCCCAAAAAGTTTTCCCCGACGATGATCGGCTTCGCGGTGCTCAGTCTCACCGGCATCTGGCTCGAGCGCTATCTCGAGATCGTGCCGTCGATCAATCATGGCGCCGGACCGGCGATCGGCCTGCCGGAGGTCGGCATGGCCCTCTTGTTTGGCGGGCTGTTCTTCCTGTCGTGGGGTTGGTTCGCAGGGCGTTATCCCATTATTTCTCCTCGACTCGCCGCCGACACGCTGGAGCGCGAGCACCACTAGTCGTTTTCCCACTAGCCTTTTCCAGCACGCGAGTGTAGAACTCGGCGTCATGCCGAAGCTTCGTCTATTCGCCCTCGCGGCATTCCTGGTGACCGTGGCCTGCAGTGGGGACAGCACCGGTTCTCCGCCGCCTCCCACGCTCGCGGTATCGGTGCTGGATAACAGCTTCAGCCCATCGAACGGCGCTCTATTGAGCGGGGGCACGGTGACCTGGACGTGGAACGGCGTCCTCAATCACGACATCGTGTTCGAGGATGGCATCAGCAACGCAGCTATGAAGAGCAGCGGCACGCACCAGCGGACGTTTCCCACCGTCACATCCAGCACCACGTTTCGTTACCGCTGCACTCTACACTCGACCGGCTTCACGGCGGGAATGGTCGGGCAGATCGTCGTGTCCTCATAACTCGCATCGAGGAGGATTCATGCGGCTCCCTGGTTTGACGCTCATCGTCGTGACCGTCGCAGCGCTCGCAGCCTGTAGTGACTCGACCGGCAGTGGTACCGGCGGGCGCGGCAATACCATCACGGTCAGCAACAACTTTTTCAGCCCCAACCCCGATACCGCCACCGCGGGCGTCGTCACCTTCACCTGGTCCAACGCCTCCAATTCTCACAACGTGACATGGGATACCGGTCCGACGACGCCGGCCAATTCCTCGACGATGACGTCCGGGACACACCCCGTCACCCTTGCGCAGGGGACGTACACGTACCACTGCTCGCTTCACGCGGGGATGAACGGCACGATAGTAGTCGAATAGGGTTCTCTGTAAGTTTGGAAGCATGAATGTCTGGCGTGCCGCGGCAGAACTCATCCGCGCGGGGGCATCGGGCGCGCTCGCCACCGTCGCGCGCGCGCGTGGCTCCACGCCGGTCCCCGCGGGGACGAAGATGCTCGTCGGTCCCGAGGGGCGGCTGCTCGGCTCGGTGGGCGGCGGCTGTGTCGAGGCCGACGTCATCGGCGCGGCGCTGGACGTGCAGCGCCGGAGCGCGCCAACGCTGCTCACACAGCACCTCAATGCCGATCTTGCCGGCGACCTCGGCCTCTCATGCGGGGGCACGGTGGACATTTTTGTCGAGCCGCTCCTGGCCGATGCGAGCTACCTCCGCGTGCTCGATGCTGCTGCGACGGCCGAATCGGGTCTGGTGCGCACGGCGATCGAATGGAGCAGGGGGGCGCTCAAGACGTTCGAACCGGTGGATCTCCGGGGCCGTGCGGGCGCAGCGGCGACGCTGACTCGCGATGGGCGCTTTGTGGAAGAGCGGCTGCTGCCCGCGCCGCGCGTGTTCATCTTCGGTGCCGGCCACGTGGGCGCCGCCATCGCCCGTGCGGCAACCGCTGCGGGGTTCCGCGTCGTCGTAATCGACGATCGCGCCGAGTACGCCGATGCAACCCGGTTTCCGGCGGGCGTCGATGTGCTCGCCGCGGATGTCGACGCGGCGTTGACACGCTACGAGCTGCTGGGGGGCGACGCTGTCGTGATCGCGACGCGCGGGCACCGCAACGATGCCGTCATTCTCGAACGCGTCGCGACATCACCCGCCGGTTATGTGGGACTACTCGGCAGCAGGCGCAAGAAGGCCGTGGTGACGAAGGCGCTGAAATCCGCCGGAGTACCGGCGAGGAGTCTGCAGCGCGTTCGGGTGCCCGTCGGCCTGGCGATTGGCGCCGTCACACCGGAAGAGATTGCGGTCAGCGTCGTTGCGGAGCTGATTGCCTGGCGCCGCGGCTGAAACGCCCGACTACGGAATCGGCGCGACCTGCTCCAGCAGCTTGTTGAGCGAATCCGTCGACACCGGCCCGGAAATCTCCACCCGCAATCTCCCCACATAGCGCGCCAGAACGCGATCGGCGCGCTCCCGCTCCGCGGTCTCCGGAGCATTGGCAGGCCGCTGGGTAATCTGAATCACCGTATGCGAGTCGAGTGCCTGCTCGACCACGACCGTGCTGTCACCCCTCTGGCGAATGCCTCGTGTTGCGAGGCCGGGAACGCCGACGGGCTCGTCGCCCAGCAACGACGCAGCTTTGCCCCGGGTGATCAACGGCCAAGTCGTGGAAAGGACACGCACCGACCGTGGGTCGTTGCGGTTCGCGCTGGGCTCAGGCGTCGCCGCGGCTCGGCGCTCCGCTCCCCGGGCCGGTGGTGGGGTGGTGACGGGAGCTTCCTCGAGGGCGGCGACGGCCGCCGCTCCGGCATCACGGCGCCCCAGCATCGAGTCGAGCGCGCGCGCGTCCGCCGCGGCGGCAGCCGGTTTTGCGCCCCGCAGCTGTACCGGCGGCTGTGGCGCGCTGAAGCCCAGGAACGAATCCGTGTGAGCGAGTTCCTGAGCTTGGGCAGCTTGCCGGCGCGCCGTCCGCTCACGCTCACTGGTGGCCGGTCGCGCCGGTGTGTATTGGTCGCGTTCACCTGGAGACGGCTGCGGCGCCTGTGCCACTGTTTCTGTTTCCGGACCAGCCACGAGCTGATCCGAACCTACCGGTGCGCCCAGGCGGGCGGATGACCCACGAATGACGTAGCCGAGGCCCAGCGCGAGCACGAGCGAGGCCGCCCACGCAACACTCGTCCGCACATACCAGGGCCGTGCCGGCGCGCGTCGCACCCGTTCAAACGGCGGTGCGGGACGGTCGGCGGGACGGGTCACGCCCAGCAGCGCGCGCGCACGCTCGAACAGCGCTCGCTCCTCGCCGAGCCGAGCGCTGCACGCCGCGCACTGCGCGATATGAGCTTCGAGGTCGCTGCGCTCGCTCGGAGGCAGCTCGCCGTCAAAATACGCGTGCAGCGTTCCCTCATCCACGTGCGACATGCTGTCCTCCTTCCCGTCCCGCGTCGTAGGCCTCGACCAATCTGCGGCGCGCCCGGGCCAAGGTCGTCCCAATCGCGCCGCGCGCTAATCCTGTCTGTGCCGCGATCTCGTCGTAGGACATGCCCGCATCCCACAGCAGCAACGCTTCCCGATCGCGCGGCGTCAACTGCTCGAGCGCCTCGCGCACGCGCTGGGCGCGCGTCGCGGCATCGATCTCCTCCTCCGGGGCCGCGTGCGTAGCATCGGGCTCGCTCTTGAGCAGAGTGAGATGCCGCTTTTCCCGAGCCGCTTTCCGTGCTTCATCTCTCGCCATATTCGCCGCCACGACAAACAGCCACCCTCGCGTATTCTCGGGACGATGCACGAGCGCCCGCGCGAACGCTTCCTGGGCGAGATCTTCCGCGCGCTCGGCGTCCCATACCTTGCGGTACAGGAAGCGCACGAGCGCGGGATAGGTATTGCGGTACACCTCGGCGATGTCGTCGGGCACGTGCCTATCCGCGGAACTGCCTCACAAACCGCTCCAATTCACCGGGATTCCACCTCGTCTTTCCACCATCTCCAATCTTGATACTGGCATGCTTCCCGGCCACCAGCACAGCGGGCTCGAGCGCCGCGGCGTCCCGCAGATCCGGAAGGGCCTTGAGCAGCGCGAAGTACGCGTCGCTGTAAGGAGCGATGCTCACCACGTTCAGCGAGTCGCCGTGGCCCAAATCCGTCCACGTGCTGTCGCGCATGATGAACAGGCGGCCCCCGATTCGTTGCGTGGGACTGATGCCGGAATGCGCGCGCGCCCCGTCAAACCCATTCGCCGCGCCCTGGGCTGTGACGACGACCGCGTCGAGGTGAACGGCATCACGCATCGACCGCTCCTGCTCCGCGCGCCCGACGGCCTTTGCGCCGGCCTGCTCGGCCGGGGCTGCCGCCGGTGCATTCATGAGCCGGTTTTCTTCGAGCCTCCGCGCGACTACGTTCGGCTCCTGCACCAGGTAGGCGGTGTATTCCGTGAGAATACCATAGCGCAACGCGAGCTGCTTGAGCGCGTCCATCGTTTCCCGCGTTTGTCCCCGGAGTCGAATCTCACGGGACAGCGCACCCGCTTTGCGCGACGCCCACAACTGTTCGATGTAGCGGGCGCCGTCGTTATCGCGATCGATGAACGTCGTGCGGAACTCCTCCTGGCGGCCGTTGCGCCGCCCACGGACGGTAATGGCCTGCTCGCCGCTCCCTGCGCCCCGGTAGCGTCCGAACACCACCATCTCGTCACCCGCGAACAGGTCAGGCAGGCTCCCTGGCTGCAGATCGTACAGCTCGAGCCCGGCCCCTGAGATCGTCACATCGGTGAGCACCGGACTCGCGACCTTGGCCGCGAGCGATCCGACCGCGCGCTCGATGTTCTCTCCCGAGCGCACGTACTCGGTCGTGCCCCGCGCGCGCTCGGTGAGACGGTCGAGCAGGTAGGTATTCACGTCGTCGCCGATGCCGAACGAAAACACCCGGAAGCGTCCACGGCCTTGCTCGGCCCGCTCGGCGATACGCTCGGGATCGGTTTCCCCGGCGCTCGGTTGGCCATCGGTCAAAAACACCACTACGCCGAGCGACTGCTCCGACGGCGGCTCGGCAAAGGCCTCGGTCAGCGCGCCGGCGATGTTGGTGCCGCCTTCCGCTTCGAGGCTGCGAACCCAGCCCTCCGCGTCGCGACGGGTCTGGGGGGTGGCCGCGGTCCATTCCTGAGCATAGCGCCGCACACCTCCCGAGAACGCAATCAGACGGAATCGATCGCCGTCGCGCAGCGACGCGAGCAGGTGAATCAGCGCGCCGCGTGCCTGCGCGATCTTCTCCCCCGACATGGAGCCGGAGACGTCGATCACCGCCACGAGATCGCGGCGCAGTGCGGTTGCATCGGAAGCCCCCGGCGCGAGCAGGAGCATGAAATAACCATCTTCGCCGGCCGGATGGCGCGGCACGAGTGACAGACCGACCAGCCCGCGCTGGAGCGGCAGCAGCAGCTCGAAATCGCCGCCGGCTCCGCCATCTCCGAGCGTGATCTCGAACCGCGTGTCGCGGCGCGAGGCCTGCACTTGATGGGTGGGGGAGTACGGATTGCCGAACCGTTCCGCACTGTCCACTTCCATTCGGAAGCTGCGGGGCGCGCTTTGCCGATTGCGATCGCCCAGATAGCGGAACCGCCAGGCATCGCCGGCGCGGTCGAGCAGCTGGGTGTACCGGAGCGTGATCTTGCGGGTCTCGCCCGGTCCGATCGGAAATACCCGGGCGCGGATCAGTCCCTGACCGGCCAGCTCGATCAGCGCGGGATCGCGCTTCTGCCGCACGATGGCTTCATAGATCGCGCGCGCCTGCGTCGCGTCCATCGCTTCGCCGCGCAGCTCCTGATCGCCTTGCCACAGGGAATAGCTCGAGAACACCGCTTCGCCCGGCAGCGGGAAGTGATACATCCCCTCGTCCATGGTGGGACCGTTGTTCCGGAACCATTCCTCAACCGTCACGCGTGCGATGCGTCCGCTCACGCTGACCTGCACGGCACTGCGCAGGCGCTCGATTCGGCCGGTGATGTTTGTGGGGGGGACAGGTCGAACGGGGTCGACCCAGCCCTGCGCGTGGACTGAAGACGCAAGACTGATGGCTAGGGTGACGGCCCCCAGGATGGCAACGTTCCGCATGGCGGTCTCAGGTTAAGGGACGCATGAGAGACGCCAGAGCAGACGCCAGTTGCACAGACGGCGAAGTGGCTTCCAGCTATGAGCTTACAGCTTGAAGCCACTTCGCCGTCTGGGCAACTTCGCAACTTCCTGAAGACTATCCCACTGCGCACTGGTTGGGACCGGACTCCAGCACCTCCGCATCAGCATCCGATACCTCAACCAGGCCGAGATTTGCTTCCTTAATAGTCCGATATGCATCGGGGAAGGTTGCCTGATGATCAGCAATCCACTTCAAGAACACTCGCTCATCCTGAATCGCGACGACCGGATTGGTGGCGGCGATCACATCGAACCGCGCTGCCACGGCGCGGTCGGCGCGCCGTTCGGATTCGCTCGCGTAGTGCGCGGGCAGGATCTGCAGCTCACCAGGCCAGGATTGCCGAACCCGTTCCAGGCTCTTCCAGAGCAGCTTCGCCCAGGCTTCCGACTTGCCGCCGAGGTCGGGCCGTCCGATCGACTGCACGAATAAGAAGTCGCCCGTCAGCGCGAGACCTTCGTCAGCCACCAGCGCGATGCTGCCCAGCGTGTGACCGGGTACATGCACCGCGCGCAAGGTCGCGTGCCCGAACGCGATCGTGTCGCCGTCGCGCAGCGGCTGATAGGTCAGCTTGCCTGGGCGATTGTCGTACGGAGAAACCGCGTCGTCGGGATGAAGGAAGTACGGCACCTGCCAACGCGCCGCGGCCGCACGTGCGCCGGACACATAGTCTGCGTGCACATGGGTGTCAACGACCGCCGCCAGCGTCGCGCCCAGTCCGTTGAGCACTTCAGCGTAGCGCTCGAGATGCCGACCGGGATCGACGAGGACGGCATCACCGTCACTGACCAACACGTAGCTCAGCGAGCCTTTGCCGACGCGATCGAGCTGGACGACGTGCGCGAGCGAGGGAGTAGGGGACAGCGTGCGCGCGACATAGACCGTCTCCCACGCCGCCATTCCGCCGATCACCGAGTACGCCTCGTAGCCGCGCTCGCGCAGGAACGCGGTCGCCTTCTTGCTCGAATTCCCATGATTGCACACCACGGCGATCGGGCGGGATGCATCGAGCTGCAGCGTCTGTACGTCCGGCATCGCAAACAGCCTGGAGTTGGGCTGCGCATGAAACTCGAGCTCGGGGCCGAGCACGATGTGGCCCCGCTCGACCTTCTCCGGCGCGCGCACGTCGAGCACCTGGAGCGCTTCGCCGCGGTCGAGCCGCTCGGCGAGCTCCTGCGGCTGGATCTGCGGCAGCGTGGTGTCGGGCATAGGCAGTTAGTGTCGTCGTGACCCGCCAAAAACGCAACGGCCCCCGTTTGCCGGGGGCCGCGCTTTCGGAACGTCTGGAGACCTATTTCAACGGCAGGGTCGCCGCGAACTGAAGTCCGAACGTATTGATCGCTGGGAACCCCGCGCCGTCATTCTTGGCCATCATTGTGTAATCGATCTCGACTCGCCCGCCCAAGCCAGCAACCAGCGGGAATCGATACCCCCAGGCGACGTTCCCGCCCGTGATGGTTTCGGCGTCCCCGCCCGTCACCTTGATATAGTTGAGATTACCCCCCGCCGCGGCGTACCAGCCGCCCGACACCGCGTAATTGAGGCGCGCGGACACGTTTGCGCCGAACAAGGTCTGGCCCTGTCCCTGCAGCCGGTTGAAGTCAAATCCCGGCTCGATCGCGATCTTCTTGCCGACCGGGAGAATGGCGAACAGAACCGGCGGACCAGCGGGGCTGCCGAGCACTGTAGCGCCACCGCCCAGACCGGGGAAAGAGAGCACCGTCGCATCGCCACCGCCACCCACCGCGTGGGCGCGCGCGTAGCCGCCCTGCAGCCCGAGCGCCGGTTGCCAGGCGCGAGCGTTCCGTGCGGGAGCCGCCGTGCGGGCTCGACCGCCAAGCTGCTTCGAGACGCCGAACTCGAGGCCGTAGGTGTTCGCGGGCGCGAGGAACTCGCTCTTGCCGAGGAATGAGGCGTTGGCCTCGATGCGGCCCCGCAGTCCCGCGATGAAGCCGAAGCGATACCCCACCGCGGTCTGAACGCCGAGTTGTGTTTCGCTGAGACCACCACTCTCGATCCAGTTGAGCCGGCCTCCTGCCGCCGCGTAGAGCTTCGGCGTGATCGCGTAGTTGGCCCTGAGTCCGAGATCGAAGAACGTGCCCTCCCCGATCAAGAAGAACGCGTCTCCTTGGGCCAGTCCCGCCGAGGTCTCGATCGCGACCTTGTTCTTCCAGGGAATGATCGCGAACAGTGACGCCCCGGCCGGTACGATCCCCGGCAGGTTGAACGCGGGAAGACTGAACACGTCGATATGATCGGATGCTCCCGTCCCGGCCGGCTTCACGCGCGTGTAACCCATCTGGAATCCGAATTCGGAATGCCAACTCTGCGCTTGAAGCGTAGTGACGAGACCGGTGAGTGCGACGACCAGTAGGAGTATTCTGCGCACGGTAATCCTCCAAGAGGGTGAGGCGTCGGAAAAAGCGCCCCAATATTGGACTTAGAGCGCCAAATGCAATGCCTTTGGAGGCCTCCCGTTTTGCGGACCCCAGTCTATATTGCCCCCTGTTGTGAAACAGTTCACAAGCACACCCCTCCGGAGGATTCCAGCAATGCGCTTCGCTTTGCTCACGACCGTCGTCGCCATCGGCGCGCTCGCCTGTGGTGGTAACAAGGGCGATCAGAACCAGAACCAGCAGAGCGCGCCCCCGGCGGCGCCCGCGGCGGGCGATGCAGCGTCCGGTCCCGTCGTCGAAGTCAAGATGACCGGCAACGGCAGCACGACTGCCGCCTACGAGCCGAGCTCGATCAGAATCGCGCCGGGCACGACCGTCCGGTTCATCAACGTGTCGGGCGGCCCGCACAACATCGCGTTCTGGCAGGATTCGGTTCCGTCCGGCGCCGCAGCGGCGCTGAACGCCAACATGAAGAACACCGTCGACAATCTCTCCGGCCCGTTCCTGACGAACGCCAACGAAACGTATGACGTCTCGTTTGCCAACGCGCCGAAAGGCACGTACAAGGGCTACTGCACGCCGCATTTGATGTTGGGGATGAAGATCGCCATTACCGTCGAGTAACGGCCTGCGGGCAGATCGAGCGGCCCCGGCAGGCGCCGGGGCCGCTTTACTGTTTTCTCTTTGACGTATTCCCTGATTTGACGTCTGTGCGCATTTTGTAGCGCATTGCGGAACAGGTTCCGTTCAACCGTTGATTCGCGAGGGATGTTCGATGGCGTCACGTTGGTTGGTGGTTCTCGTCGCACTCCGTCTGGCTGTTGCCGGTTACGCGAGTGCCGTTCCCGTAGACCGGCCGGCCACCGTTCACCATGCGCACTGGGAGGGGGACGCTCTCGCGCGCACGACGATCACGCTTGGTGCGAAGCGCGGTGAGCTGATCATGGAGCTACCGGCGGTGGATCTCCCCGCCGGCGGAATGGTGAGACAGCCCGCCTCGATCGGGGAGTTTCCGATCAACGGATCCATCTATGGGGTGCGCGCGGAAATCGTCGACGCCAACGGCCGGCAGCTTCCGATGGAGCTGCTGCATCACATGAATGTGATGGATCCGAACGCGCGTGAGCTCTTCCTGCCCATTGCCCGACGCATTCTCGCGTCGGGGGGAGAAACGCAGGAGATCCGGCTGCCCTGGCTCCTCGTGGGGGCGCCGTTCCACGCGGGCGAGCAAGTCCTGGCATATGCGATGGTTCACAACCCGACGCCGACCGCATATCAGGGCGTTCGGGTACGGCTCGTCCTGCGTTATGTGCCCGCCGGGCGTCCCTGGCCGTTCCTCACCGTCGTGCCCTGGCAGCTCGACGTGGCGTTCCCGCTCGGTGACAAGTCCTTCGACCTGCCCCCCGGCCATAGCGAGCGCTCATATGAAGGAAGCCCGGCCGTCGCCGGCAAGCTGCTGGCGATCGGTGGACACATGCATGCTTATGGGAAATCGCTCGAGCTGTGGGACGCGACGGCGAACGAGCTGCTGTGGCGCGGCGAGCCGGAGCCGGCACCCGTGGGTGAAGCGAGCCCCATCCCGATGGGCAAGTTCTATGGGCTCACCCGGATCGGTCTCCGGATCACGCCCGAGCATCGTTATCGTGTGCGTGTGGTCTACGAGAATCCGACGGGCCGCGTGCTGCCGGACGGTGGGATGGGCGTGATCGGCGGGTTGTTCATTCCCGATGGGGATGCGGTGTGGCCCCAGCCCAATACCGCCGAAGAGCTATATCAGAAAGACCTGGAACACTTCATGGCGTTGAATCAGCCGGCCGCCCCCAAGTCAGGCGGTCACGGCGGGGGGGCCCATTCACACGCCGGACACTAAGCCCTGGGGCAGCGGCTGAGGCTCCGAGGCCTCAGCCGTCTGCATGATCCCGAGGATCAGCGCGGCCACCAGCAGTCCCGTGAGTGCATCGACCGCGTAATGGAATTGCCCGTATACGACGGCGAGCGTCAGGCCGGTCGTGAACGGCAGTAGCAGCAATCCCACCGTCCGCCAGTACCGCAATGCCATGCCGGTCGCTACAACCGATGCCGCGACATGCGAGGATGGAAACGCGGCGCCCCACGAGTCGCCCCGGTCGAGCAGCCAGGCGGCAAAGCGCGCGGGCCAGACGTCGGTGGCGGCGTTGTTTGCGGCATCGAACGCGTAGCGCGGCCCCGCGACCGGAAAGAACAGGAACACGATGTAGCAGAGGTAGAACGTGGCCATTACGGCGAAAATCGTGTGGCGCGAAGCATCGCGGCGCCCGGCCATCCACAGCGCCAGCGGTGACGCATACAGGATCGGATAGTACGCGAGATAACAGGCGTGCAGGATCCACGAGGTCAGCAGGTCGGGCGACTCGCGGATCCAGCGATACGAGATCTGAGAGCCGAAGACCCACGCTTCGAACCGCTGTATCAACAGGTCGTTCTGGAAGCCCGCACTCAGCGTGAGCACGCCGATTTCAGCGTACAGCGCCGGCAGCAACAGCATCGGATACCAGTCGCCCAAGAACCGGCCGACGGGACCCGCGGCGCGCGCGCGGGGCGCGAGCACGACGAGCGTGAGAATCAAGGCGTGGGCCGTGAAGAGCAACGGCCATCCGGGGACGCCGTCTCCCCGAAAGGCGTACACCAGCGCGCCGGTCGCCACGAGTACGTACGCCGCCGTCGCGACGTCGGTCGCCGTGAATGTCCGCCACACGCTTTTCAAAGCCATCCAGCCTCCCGATACCAGTTGACCGCGCGGCGCAGTCCTTCGTCGAGAGCCACCTGCGCACGCCACCCGCTATCCCGTGTCAGCGCGTCGCTCCGGCACGTCCAGGCGGGCGCGAGGAACTCATTGGCTTTGTCTGCCGTCAACACGGTGGTCCGACCCGCGAGCTGCACCAGCGTCCCGGTCGCCCAAAGCACCGCACGTGCTACGACGGGCGGGATCGGAAGGATTCGTGGTGGCCGTTGAAGCCCGAGCGCGCGCCCCACCGCGAGCACCAGGTCACGCGTGGTGGTGACCGCCGGGTGGGCCGCAAAGTATACCTGCCCGGCGGCCGCCGGTGCGGTCGCCGCACCAATCAACGCGCTCGCCAAATCCGCCGCATAGATGACCGAGAGCTCCTGAAGGCCGTCACCGAATACCGGTGCGAGGCCGCGGCGGGCGAGCTGGAAGATCTTGAGGGTGGCACGGTCCCACTCGCCATACACCAGGGGCGGACGAACGATCGTCCACTCGAACGGCATCGCGCGTACCAGCACTTCGGCGGCGAGCTTGGACCGGCCGTAATCGGTGACCGGGGCGGGGGGCCGGGTCTCGTCGATCGGATGACCAGGCGTCGTCGGTCCCGCGACCGCGAGCGAGGACACGAACAGCACGCGGCGCACGCCGGCATCGCGCGCGGCTTCGAGTACGTTCGCGGTCCCGTCGCGATTGCAGACCATGAACTCGGTCGCATTCCGCGCGGCGATCTGGCCCGCGACGTGATAGACCACCTCCGCGCCGGCGCACCCATCACGCAGCGCCGCTTCGTCCGCCAGGTCGCCGCGCACCAGGCGGACCTCCGGTCCCCAGCCGAGCTGCTGTGCGAGCGCCGGGCGGCGCACCAGGGCGGCGACGCGATCCCCGCGTGCCAGCAACGCCTTGACCAGATGGGCACCGACAAAGCCGGTGGCCCCGGTGACGAAGACGTTCACAGCGGCTTGTCGTAGATGCGGTACGTCTTGGTGTGGTGGAAGCCCAGCTCGAGCGCTGCCTTGATGATCAATTCATTGTCCTCCAGGAACCACCCCGCCTCGCCCCGGGGCATCCCGTGCTTCACGGAATTCTCCCAGACCCGGTGGTACAGGATTGCATCGATGCCGCGGCCCCGCAGCTCCGGGATGACGCCGAGCAACAGGACCCGCGCACGGTGAATTCTGCGGGCGTGCCACAGGACTTTGAGGATGCCGGGAAACATCCGGCCCGAGCGATTGTGCAGCAACGCGAGATTGAAATCCGGCAGTCCGACAGTGAAGCCGACCACGTCGCCATCGCGCTCGGCGAAGATCACCAGGTCCGGGACGACGATCGGCTTGAGCTGTTTCGCGAGATGATCGATTTCAGCGTCGGTCAGCGGCACGAAGCCCCAGTTCTTCTCCCATGCGGCGTTGTAGAGCTTCTTGATGAGCTCGACTTCGGTAGCGAAGCGCTTCTTGTCGAGCGAGCGCAGCGTGATGCCTGAGCGCTTCAGCGCGCGCGCGCCGATGCGCAGAAATCGCTCGGGCGCCGACTCCGCGCCGCCTCCGTCGTATGCGAGCAGATCCTTCGCTTTGGTGAAACCGTAGCGCTCGTGCAGCTGCGCGTAGTAACCGAAGTTGAACGGCATCATCAGCGCGGGCGGCGTCCCGTTGTTCTTGATGAGCAAACCGCATTCGTCGTTGACGGAAGGGCTCATCGGGCCGCGCATCGTGTCGAACCCCTTGGCGCGCAGCCAGGCCGCGGCGGCGTCGAACAGGGCATTCGCGACACGCTGGTCGTCGATCGACTCGAAGAACCCATAAAATCCAACGCGATCGTTGTGCTCTTTGTTGTGCATGTCATTCTTGATCGCGCCGATGCGGCCAACCGTCCGGCCGTCTGGCTGTCTGGCCAACCAGTATTGTGCTTCCGCATGCTCCCAAAAAGGGTTTTTGCCCGGTGTGAGCAGGATGCGCACGTCGCGGCGTAGCGGCGGCACCCACAACGGATCATCGCGGTAGTGGTCGTACGGGAAGGCGATGAAGCGATTGAGGTCACGCCCGCCTTGCACGGGCGTGACCTCGACTGCGGTCAGATGACCCCCAGCTCTTTTCCGAGGCGGCCGAAGACCTCGAGCGCGAGGTCGATTTGCTCGGCCGTGTGGGTCGCCATCAAGCTGGTGCGGAGGCGGCACTGCGATGGCGGCACCGCGGGCGGAACGACCGGGTTCGTGAACACGCCGGCGTCGAACAGCTTCCGCCAGAACAGGAACGTCTTGTCGAGCGGCCCGATCAACACGGGCACGATCGGGGTCTCGGTCGGCCCGATTTCGAAGCCGAGCGAGCGCATCCCTTCCTGCAGCCGGCGCGTGTTGCGCCAGAGCTGCTCGCGGCGCTCCGGCTCGCGCTGCAGCACGTGCAGGGCGGCCAGCACGCCGGCGGTGTTCGCCGGAGGCAGGGCAGCGGTGAAGATCAGCGGGCGCGAATGGTGCCGCAGATAATGGATGACCGTCTCCGATCCCGCGGCGAAGCCGCCGATCGAGGCCAGCGACTTGGAGAAGGTCCCGACGATGAGGTCGACCTCGTCCACCAGGTCGAAATGGGCCGCGGTGCCGTCGCCATTGGGGCCGAGCACGCCCACCGAGTGCGCGTCGTCGATCGCGAGCGCCGCGCCGTATTTCTGAGAGATCTTCAGCAGCCCGGGCACGTCCGCGATGTCGCCTTCCATCGAATAGACGCCGTCCACGATGATCATCGTGCCGGTGCCATCGGGCAGCCTCTGCAGCTTGCGCTCCAGGCCGGCGAGGTCGCCGTGATTGAACCGCACGGTTTCGCCGTGCGACATCTTGGCGCCGTCCACGATCGAGGCGTGGTCGAGCTTGTCGAGGAAAACGACGTCGCTTCGGCCGATCAGGCCGGAGATGACGCCCAGGTTGGCCTGGTAGCCGGTCGAGAAGACCAAGCAGGATTCCTTGCCGAAGAACTCGGCCAGTTCGGTCTCGAGCTGCTCGTGCAGGTCGAGCGTGCCGTTCAGGAACCGGCTGCCGGTGCAGCCCGAGCCGTAGCGCTCGAGCGCCTGGCGGGCGGCCGTCAGGACCTCGGGATGATGCGTGAGGCCAAGGTAGTTGTTCGACCCCATCATGATCCGCTCTTTGCCTTCGATGACGACGACAGTGTCTTCGGAGCGGGAAATGGGCTTGAAATAAGGATACAGCCCCGCAGCTTGGACCTCGCGCGCCCGGGTGAAGTTCTTACACTTGTCGAACAGCGCGATGTGCTGCAGGGTCTCTGTACGCACGAAGCCTCGTTATCCTGGGGGGTAAGCGACGGTACAGCTTAGCCTTGCTATCTCGAAATGGCAAGGGCATTTGTGAGACCGACCACAGCCTTTCCGGACTGTTGTCTAGTACCCTAGATTGCGGCAATTCGCAGGAATTAGGCTGCTCCCCGGAGGATAATGGTGCCCTCATCCGTCGTCCGATTCCTGGGCGTTTCCGCCCTGTTGTGCTCTTTCGTTCCCGCTGCTGCCACGGCTCAAACCTCCTCTCCCTCCCGCCACCCTCGCTGGGAGATCCGGGGATTTGATTTTCGGAAAGATGGCGTGTGGCGCGCTCGGGCACGCACGATCAAAGCCACGCGCTCGCAGCTGCTCGGCGGCGCGCAATTCAGCATCCTCAATTCGCGCACCGTCACGGGGAGCACATCGGCCACGCAGCTGAGTGGGGTCTTGGAAGTGCCCGCAGTCCTGTTCCGCTTCAAGGACTCACCCGCGCCTTTGTTCACCGCGGCGGACTACAACGACGTCCTGTTCGGAGCCACGCCGAGCGGGGCGGCCGCTGGGCGGCCGTACACGTACCGATCCTATTACCAGCAGCTTTCCAACGGGCTGCTCGACATTCAGGGGTCGGCGTTCACGTACATCAATCTCGACAGCAACGAAGTCTGGTATACAGGCGGGACGAGCCAGACGTGTGCGGGAGGAAACCCGTTTGGCTCCACCAACTGCAACGGGTTGTTCAGCAACACCGCCGTCACGCGCATGCAGGGCGGGTTGCGCGAGGCGCTCACGAAACTCGATGCGACGGTGGACTTCTCGCAGTACGTCGATGCGAACGGTTTTGTCCCGCTCGTTCTGTTCATTCATCCGGCCATGGGGGGTGAGTGCGGCCCCGGCAATGCGCCGGAGAACCATCTCTGGGCCCACCGGTTCACGTTGGGGACCTACACCACCCAGGACAATGATCCCGGTAATCCTGGTCAGAAGGTAAAGATCAGCGATTACATCCTGCAGAGCGGGCTGGGCGGGCTGAGCTCCTGTACGACGTCCCAGATCATGCCGATTGGCACGGTAGCGCACGAGACCGGACACGGGTTCGGCCTGCCGGATCTGTATGACACCGACGGGACGACGGAAGGCGTGGGGCAGTGGGACCTGATGAGCTCGGGGAGTTTCATCACCGGATTCAGCCCGGGGCGCATGGGCGCCTGGTCGCTGAACGAGCTCGGCTGGGTGTTCCTGCGGCCGCTCACGACGACGGGCACGTACGCATTGGGCGCCGCGCCGGTATCGGATACCGCGTTCTACGTGCGGGTACAGGGGTCGAACCCGCGTGGCGAGTATTACCTCCTGGAGAACCGCCAGCGGCAACAGGCCGATACGGCGCTGATCCGCTTCCATTGTCAACGCGCGGGCAGTCCCGGCTGCCCGGGCGGGTTGTTGATCTGGCACATCGACTCGGCACGAATCGCGCAATCGTTCGCCAACGACGTCAATACCGGGCCGATTCACGGTGTTGCGGTAGTGCAAGCCGATGGTTTCGGGAATCTCGATGCGGCACCGGACCAGGGGAACTTTTGTCCCTCCAACTCGATCTTCTTGGGGTGCTCCAACCGCGGTGATGCCGGCGACCTGTACCCGGGAACGACGAGCAACACGCTCGGCCTGACCTACCGCAGTAACCCGGCCGCATTGAAGAACATGGATGCTTCATTCATCGGCTTTGCGGTCGATTCTGTCACGCAACTGGTGGCGAACGGAGCGCTATCCCTGCGCCTGCGCTTCGGTGCGCTCTCCGTGGTGCGCGCCAGCGACACGGCTGCGACGATTCAGTTTGCCGGTTCCACGTACAACGTCTTCCGCGACCTGCTCGAGCAGGGGCAGGGATACTCAGTCAGCTTCACGAGTCCACAGCTCTCCGCGAACGGCCGCACGCGCTACAACTTCAGCTCGTGGTCCGACGGCGGCCTGCAAAGCCATACCTATTTCGGCCAGCTCGCGGGCGACACGCTGGTGGCAAATCTTTCGCGTGACTTCAAGTTGATCGCTACCTCCGGCACCGGTGGAACGATTCAGGTGGATACCGCCGGTGTCGACATCACGAGCGCCGCCGCGGCAGGTGCATTCATCCGCGAGGGGCGCTCGGTCACCCTGACGGCCACTCCGACGCCTCCTGAGAACTTTGGCGGCTGGTCCGGCGACACGACGTCGACCAACACCACGATCGTGCTGCCGATGGGGAGGCCCTACACGATCTTCGCCTCATTCGGTTCGCTCGCCATTTCCTCGGCGACGGCGCGGCCCAACGGCGTCATGGGCGCGGCCTACAACGACACGTTGCGAGTCACGGGCGGAACAGGGAGCAACAGCTGGTCGGTGACGGGTGGTGCGCTTCCGCAGGGCCTGACGCTCAACGGGACGACTGGCGTCGTTTCGGGATTCCCGCAACAGACGGGCAACTTCAGCTACACGGCGTCGGTTACCTCGGGTGCGCAGACGCTAGCCAAGACGTTCACATTCTCGGTGACGGCGCCTACACTGGCGACCGCGGATGTGCTGACGCAGCTGTTTGGCGGCTCGACTCTCAACGCCGACCAAGTGCGCTATCTCGACTTCCTCGGCAATAACAACTCGAGCTTCGACATCGGAGACTTTCTCGCGTGGGTCAAGCTGACGGGGGCTCCACCCAGCCCGGCCGTACCGCAAAGTCTGCCGCGCCGGAAGGGAGGGTCGCAATGAAACGGCTCTTGGGAGTCACGATTGTCGCGGGCACGTTGCTCACCGGTCTGAGCTGCGGCGGCGATGGCGGAACGGGTAGTGGGCCCGGAGTGCTGCAGGTGAAGCTGACGTCTCCCGCCGCGAATGCGGACTCCGCGATCGAGATCACGATCACGGGGCCAGTCGCTCCAACCGGAGCGACGGCGGGGACAGGATTGCGTTTATTCCAGGATCCCGGCGCCAGCGGCACGACCAGGCACTACGCCCTGACGGGCCGGCTGACGAACGGCGCGACGATCCTGACGATCAACGTCGCCGACGTGGGCGCCTTCTCCCAGTACCACGGGACGATCGAGGGCGTGTCGCAAGACAACTACCAGCTGCGCGCGCTCAGCGGCTACGCGCTCGCGCTGACCCGCTAGTCGCCGGCCTGCAGCTCCGGAGAACCCGGCCCCCAAGCGCGCCGCAGCGCGTCTTCCAGGCGCTGGCTGAGGTCCTGATACAGCGAGAGCAACCGCCGGCACTCGTCGGTCAGCGTCGTGGCGCCGCCGCCGGGCCCCCCGGCACGCGAGACCACGATCGGGCGGCCGAGCGCCTGCTCCATCTGCTGGATAGCACTCCAGGCCGTCCGGTAGCTGATCCCAGCCTCGCTCGCGGCGTCCTTGATCGACCGCACGCGATCGACCGCCTCGAGGAGCCGCGCTTCGCGCTCTCCGATGACTGACGAACCGTCCTTTGTGAGCGTCACCCGCGCACGCGGATTCAAATCTGGGAATTGCATGTGGCCTCCTGCGTTCGACACAGCTGGTCCTCTGACCGTTCAATCGGATATGCCCGAGCGGTGGATTCGTTCCAAGCCAGTTTTCTGCTGTGGCACCGCACCCACATCAGCGTGTTAGTTCTACACGCCGGGGTGCTAACCTACCCATGCAAGGATCGTGACTCTATTTTCGTCGCCGGGGGGCGGTAGCTCAGCTGGGAGAGCACCTGGTTTGCAACCAGGGGGTCGTGGGTTCGAATCCCATCCGCTCCATCGCTTGCCCTCGGTCCATTCCGGACACATGGGTGACAGTTTATGCCGAGCACA
>DASTDR010000348.1:0-3150 GCA_035710265.1 Gemmatimonadales bacterium
GGGAAAGCTATGTGTCGAACCCGGCGAACGGGCGCGTCCCGTATCAGCCGTGGGCGCTCGCCGAACGCAACAAGCACCGCGCGGGGCTCGCGCGAGGCGTCGCCGGCGAAACCGGCGAGCGCCTCCACGCGGATCCGCAGACGTACTGCCTGAAAAGCGTGCCCCGCTACGCGCAGCGCGGGTTCGAGTTGATCCAGACGCCGGGGTACGTGACGCAGATGCTCGTATGGGGCCACTACCACCGCCGTATCCCGCTCGACAATCGCGCCCGGCCCGGCGCGGCGGCGAAGTTCTGGATGGGGGTTCCTCGCGGCCGCTGGGATGGCGACACGCTCGTCGTCGAGTCGACGAACTTCAACGGCAAGATGTGGCTCGATAGCGTCGGCAATTTCTACGGCGCGGACGCGCGAGTGACCGAGCGCTTCCGCCTCGCAGACGCAAATACGCTCGACTATGAAGTGACGATCGACGATCCCGCCACTTTTACCCGTCCCTGGAAACTGAATGCGCCGATCAGGCGCGCCGGTACCGGCGGCGGCCGGGGTGGTGGAGGGAACGCGAACAACACTCCTGATCCCTATGCTGCCGAGTCGTGGGAGCACGCGTGCCACGAAGGCAACTGGAACCACATCGACGGAGCCAGGGAGCTCGGCTTCAAATGGTTCCCCGGCGCCCAGCCGCAGCAACGCGCACGCTGAAGCGTGCGCGCTACGCGCTCGTTGTGAATCGTTTCGCTAATTCGATCCGCGAGCAGGTCCCAGATCGATCACGTCGTGCAGCGACGTGTGGACTTCCATCTTCGGATCCTGTCCGGCGCCCGCAGCGGCGGTTGTGATCATGCCGCTTACCAGATGGAATCGGTTGCCGAGGACGGCTCCGGCCACACCGTGCCGCGGCATCGGCATCGGCGGCAGCTTGTTCCACGTGTTGGTCGCCGGCTCGTACACCTCGACCGCGCGGAATGCGCCGGCCACTTCCGGCGTGGAGACCTCGCCACCTGCGACGTAGATCTTCCCGCCGTACGTACCCCAGCCGCCGCCGCTGCGAGCGGTGGGCATCTTCGCCTTGAGTCCCGACCACATGTTCGTTGCGGGGTCGTATTCCTCGACGATGTCGGTATTGGTCGACACCGTGATGAAGGCGTGAGCGGTGCGGCCGCCGATGACGTAGATCTTGCCGTTCACGGCGCCCCCAAACGCGTGATTGCGGCCGAGCGCCATCGGCGCACGGCTCTGCCATGTATTCGTGGCCGGATCGTACATGTCGTTGGTGGTCAGCACGCGTGCCGGGCCATTGCCGTTGATGGCCGTTTCTTTCGAGCCTTCAACCGTGGTTGCGCCCCCGATGAGGTACATCTTTCCGCCCACCTCGGCGACAACGGCTGAACCGCGTTTCATCGGCAGCGGCGCCAGCGCTTTCCACGAGTCGGCGACCGGATCGTACTCCCACGCGTTGTCGACCGGTTCCCATCCACCACCGGAACTCGGGAAGACGAATCCACCGAAGACGTAGATCTTGCCCTGGTATTCGGCCATCGCTTGGTGGTGAACCGGCCGCGCCATCGGCTTCTTCTTTGTCCACCGGTCAGCGGCCGGGTCGTACTCGAATACGCCACCGCGCGCCTTGCCGGCGCCGAAGCCTCCGAGCACGTAGAGCTTGCCGCCGGCGGCCACGCCGTAGAGCTCCTCATCGGGCTCAGGAAAGGGCGCCAGTCTGGTCCAGCGTGCCTGCGTGAAGGTGGTTGTGCCGAGGAGTACGACGATGAATCCCGTGACGAGCACGGGACACGCCCGTCGGAGTGCCGACAACATGCTTTCCTCCCTCGTGGCTATAGACAGAATTGCCCCACGGTAGTGATGTGCGCGGAGCATGTCACGGATGGTGCCACCGGTCAATAACTGTGCCTCCAAGTTGACGCTCGCGCAAATCGTGCGTGTATAATCGCGCACCTTTCTGCGAGTACCGAGGGCTTTTGTCGTCGATCGTTTTATCCACCCAGGAGGTCGTATGTCTCGAGCGAGTTCCCTCGGGCGAGCACGGCGTTGTTGCTTCCCACTACTACTGTGCGTTTTCGGAGCGATGGCTCTGGCTGTGGCGCCCGTAGCGGCACAGACGATCAATGGCGTCATCGCGGGCATCGTCACCGACGCGCAGGGTGGTGTGTTGCCCGGTGTGACGGTGACCGCCCGCAACTCGGAGACGGGGTTCACTCGCACGGTCGTCACGGAAGCTGACGGTCGTTACCGTCTGGCGGCACTACCGCCGGGCCGTTACCACCTCCGCGCTGAACTGCAGGGATTCGGTCCTGTGGACCTCATGGACATTACGTTGAACATCGGCGCCGAGCTCGGGCGCGACGTCACGATGCAGGTGCAGGGCGTGCAGGAGTCCGTGTCCGTGACGGCCGAGGCCCCAATTGTGGAGACCACGCGGACCAGCGTCTCGGGTGTGGTGACGCAGGAGCAGATTCAGATGCTGCCGCTCGAGTCGCGCCAGCCGGTTGGCCTGGCCCTCCTTCTGCCCGGGACGAGCCAGGACGCCGTGCGGCCGCGCAAATTCAACGTCAACGTCGGTTCGGGAGCCTTTACCCACGGCGCCGCACTCCTCGTTGACGGCATGTGGAACAAGGAAGGCAATACAGGTGAGCCGCGCCAGGATTTTCCCCAGTCTGCGATTCGTGAGTTCCGCGTGTATGTGAGTCAGGCGCCGGCCGAGTTCGGCTGGACCGCCGGCGGCGCCGTCAGCTTCGCCACCAAGAGCGGCACAAACCTCTTCAGCGGTGAGGTGTTCGAGTACTTCCGCGACAAGTCGCTCAACACGCTGAACAAGTTCGAGGAGGCCGCGGGAGTCGAGAAGCCAAACTTCAAGCGTCACCAGTTCGGCGGCGCGCTCGGTGGCCCCCTCGTCCGCGACCGCCTCCATTTCTTCACTTCAGCCGAACGGACGGACACCACGCCGTATGCCACTGTGACCACTGGACGACCGGATCTGTACGGAGCCGTCGAAGGGACGTTCGCCATCCCGGAATACAGCAACCTGGTATTCACGCGAGGTGACCTGCAGATCAACGAGGCGCAGACAACGTTCGCCCGATATGCATGGCAAGACTCGGATTTCACGTGTGAGGGATGCGGCGGCACCCAGGCCTTC
>DASTDR010000349.1:0-3556 GCA_035710265.1 Gemmatimonadales bacterium
TCACTTCCGCGAGCACCGCCTGATGGCCGCGGTGCACGCCATCGAAGGTACCCATGGTGACCACCGAGCCGCGAGGCATCGGCCCTCAGCCCTCCGCCACCACGGTGCGGGGTTTTAGGACCTCGCCGGAGCGCTCCGCGACCGCGATCAGCTCCTCGCCTGCAAATACCGCTATCGGCTGCCGGGTATCGCCGATCGGGTCGCTCGCGATAGGCCGGCCGTGGATCATCGCATCCCGTTCCTGCGTATCGACCTGGCGGCGCGGCAAGTGCGCGACCAGGATCGCCGCATCTCGCAACGCGTCCGCTGTGATCGCTTCCGGTGCGACCGCATCCTCCAGGTTCAGCGGGCCCACCGCCGTGCGCCGCAACGCCGCCAGGTGCGCCCCGCACCCCAGCGCGGCGCCGATGTCGCGCGCCAACGCGCGCAGATACGTCCCGGCGCTCACCGTGGCACGGAACTGCAAATCGGGCACGGCGGCTTCGACGATCTCCAGCTCGCGGATTTCCACGGCCCGCGGCTCGAGCGCCGGTGCTTCCCCGCGGCGCGCACGCCGGTAGGCCCGCTCGCCCTGCACTTTCACCGCCGAGTACGCGGGCGGCGTTTGCGCGTACCCGCCGCGAAACCGCTCGACGACGTCGGCCAGCTGCCCCGGCGTGATGCCGGTCCAGGGAGCCGTCGCGACGACCGTGCCGGTGAGGTCGTCAGTATCGGTCGTGACGCCAAGCCGGATCACGCCGTCGTACGACTTGGGCCACTCCGCCGCGAAGGGCGCGAGTCTCGTGGCCCGGCCGACGACCAGCACCAGCAGCCCTTTTGCAAACGGGTCCAGCGTCCCGAGGTGGCCGATGCGCGGCTCCTGCAGGGCGCGTCGCGCCATGTCCACGATGTCGTGCGACGTGGGGCCGGCCGGCTTCGCGACCAGAACGAGCCCCGCGTCTTTCAGTCGTCCGACTCCTTCAGCTCCTTCAGCACGCGGTCGATGCGCTGCGCGTGCTCGATGCCGCGATCCAGGCGGAAGTGCAGCTCGGGACTGGTGCGCAGGTGCAGCACACCCGCGAGCTGCGCGCGCAGGTAGCGCGCCGCGCTCGCCAGCCCCTCGAGCGACCGCGCTTTTTCGTCCTCGGTCCCCATGACGCTGACCCGCACGTTGGCGTGCGACAGGTCGGCGGAGACGTCGACGCCGATCACGGTCACGAACCCGATCCGCGGATCGCGCACATCGCTCGTGAGCCATGCGCCGACATGCTGCCGGATCAGCTCGCTCACGCGTTCGGGCCGGTGACTGTGCCGTTTCATCTCAGAGATAACTCGTGCTCGTGTCCACGATCCGCGCGCCGTCGGCGCCCGCGACGAGCTTGTCCGCCTCGCGCAACACGCTTTCGGCGTGGTGCCGGTCGGTGCTCACCACGGCCGCCGTCAGCTCGGCCCGCTGCCACAGATCGTGATGCCCCGTCTCCGCCACGGACACGTTGAACCGATTGTGCATCCGATCCTTGAGACTCTTCACGATCGTCCGCTTGTCCTTCAGCGACTGGCACGCCGGGAGGTGCAGCTCCCAGACCATCACCCCCACGATCACGACTCAGCGGCGCTGAGCGTGCGCGCGACCTCCTCGATCCGGTACGACTCGATGAGATCGCCGACTTTGATGTCGTTGAAGTTCTCGACCCCAATGCCGCACTCGAACCCTTCACGCACTTCGCGCACGTCGTCCTTGAAGCGCTTGAGCGACGCAAGCGTGCCGTCGTAGGCCTCGACGCCATTGCGAATCACGCGGACCCGCGCGGTACGCGGAATGACGCCCGAGCGCACGAAGCAGCCCGCGATGGTGCCGACCTTGGCGATCTTGAACGTCTGCCGCACTTCGGCCTCGCCCAGCACCACTTCTTTTTTCTCGGGCGCGAGCAGGCCTTCCATCGCGAGTTTGACCTCTTCCACGGCCTCATAGATGATGCGGTAGGTGCGGATCTCGACCCGCTCGCGGTCGGCCGCCGCGCGCGCGTTCGAATCGGGGCGGACGTGGAAGCCGACGATGATCGCGCCGGACGCCCGCGCGAGCAGCACGTCGGACTCGGTAATCGCGCCCACGCCGCGGTGCACGACTTCGACCTTCACTTCCTGCGTCGACAGTTGCGCCAGCGCGTCGGCCAGCGCTTCGGCCGGGCCGCCCTGGTCGGCCTTGATGATGATGCGCAGCGTCGCGACCCCGCCCGCAGCCGCTTCGGCCATGAAGTCTTCGAGCGTCTTCACGCGGCCCGAGCGGCGATGCTGCGCCTCGCGCTCGAGGCGCTGGCGCTTCTGCGCGATGTCGCGCGCGGCGGCCGCATCGTCCATCGCGAGGAAGCTGTCGCCGGCCTCCGGCACACCCTCGAAGCCGAGGATCTGCACCGGCGTGGACGGTCCGACTTCCGTTTCGGTGCCGCCGCGTTCGTCGTACATCGCCCGCACCCGGCCCGAGTATTGACCGCAGATGAAGTCGTCGCCCACGCGCAGCGTGCCGGTCTGCACGAGAATCGTGGCGAGCGCGCCCTTGCCGGGATCGAGCTGCGCCTCGAGCACCGTGCCCTGCGCCTTGCGCTCCGGATTGGCCTTGAGGTCGAGCAGCTCGGCCTGCAGCAGGATCTGCTCGAGCAGCTCGTCCACGCCGGTGCCCTTCTTCGCGGAGATCGGCGTCGCCAGCGTGGTGCCGCCGAACTCCTCGAGCACGACGCCGTGCGCGAGCAAGTCCTGCTTCACCTTCTGCACGTTGGCCGTGGGCAGATCGATCTTGTTGATCGCGACGACGAGGGGGACGCCCGCGTTCTTGGCGTGCGAGATCGCCTCGATCGTCTGCGGCATGATCGCGTCATCGGCGGCGACGACCAGCACGACGAGGTCCGTCACCTGCGCGCCGCGCGCCCGCATCGCGGTGAACGCTTCGTGGCCCGGCGTGTCGAGGAACGTGATCTTGCGGCTGTCCTTCAGCGTGACCTGATAGGCGCCGATGTGCTGCGTGATGCCGCCGGCCTCGCCCGCAACCACGTTGGCCTTGCGGACGTAGTCGAGCAGCGACGTTTTGCCGTGGTCGACGTGACCCATGATCGTCACGACCGGCGGGCGCGGCTTCAGCGTCTCGTCGGCGTCCTTGGCCTCGTCGGTCTGGGTGGTGGCGTATTCCTCTTCGCGCACCGCCTGGAAGCCGAACGCCGAGGCGATCAGCTCGATCATGTCGAAGTCGAGCCGCTGATTGATGGTGACCATCTGGCCCAGCTCTTTGAACGCGAACGTGACGATCTGGGTGGGCGGCACCTTGAGCGTGTTGGCCAGCTCGGAGACGGTGATGAACTCCGTCACCCGCACCAGGGTCTTCTCGCGCTCACGCTCGGCACGGCGCTGTTCCTCCTGCGTCTCGCGGAACGTCGGGCCTTCCTCGCGGCGGTGCACGCCCTTCTTGCCGACGGGCGCCTTCAGCGTCGCGAGCGTGCGCGAGATGTTCTGCGCGACCGCTTCCTGATCGACCAGCGATTTCTTGCCTTTCTTGCGCTTCTTTCCCTTTTCGCGGCGCCGCTCATCG
>DASTDR010000350.1:0-3715 GCA_035710265.1 Gemmatimonadales bacterium
GGGCACCGAGAGTGGCCGCGCAATCCTGTCGGGCGCGCTCGACTCGACAGAGAAGACGCGTGTGATCGCCTCCGAATCGAAAGCGCTGTACGCCCAGCCTGGCTATCTTGTGTACCGACGCGAAGACGCCGTCTACGCGCAGCGTTTCGACGAGCGTCGCCTTGCTGTTTCGGGCGAGCCCGTCCGTGTAGCCGACGAAGTCACGTCGAACGGCACCGAAGGACAAGGCGATTTCGACGTGTCGAGTAGCGGCACGTTGATCTATTACAGGTCGGCTGGTGGCCAGGGTCTCGTCGGTCCTCAATCGGAGGGCGCCAACTGGCAATTGAGGTGGATTGGCCGCGAGGGTCAGGACCTCGAGAGGGCGGGCCCGTACGGACCCTATCGCGGGTTCGAGTTGTCGCCGGACGGCAAGCGAATCGCGGTTCATCGTCACGAACTGACGGGCGGCGACATCGTCGTGCTCGAGCCGCGCGGTGCGGTGCTGAACCTGACCGTGGACGCGGCGCGGCACAACTCGATGCCGATCTGGTCGCCCGACGGCACTCGCGTCGTGTACGCCTCATTGCAGAAGGGGAAGTGGGGGCTGTACGAAACCCTCTCGAATGGAGCCGGCACCGAGCAGCTGCTCTACGAGTCTGACCTGCCGAAGGCCCCGATGTCGTGGTCGCCCGATGGGAAGCGACTCGTCTTCTGGGTGCAGGACCCGAAAACGGCGGGCGACGTGTGGGTCCTGACGCTCGACGACAACCCCTCGACAGGCTCGGGACAGCCGAAGGGCGCTGGCGGCTGGAAGGCGGCCCCGCTGATCAACACGACGTTCAACGAGAGCCACCCCCAGGTCTCGCCCGACGGGAAGTGGATTGCGTACACCTCCAACAGAACCGGACGCAACGAGATCTACGTGCAGCCTTTCCCGACGGGCAGCGGATTCTACAAGGTGTCGATCAATGGCGGCGGCTGGCCGCGATGGAATCCCAACAACAAGGAGCTCTTCTTTCGTGCGCTGGGCAACGGTCTGGTCAGCGACATTCTGGTGGCGACGGTCAGCGTCAGCGGCGCCGCGTTCGAAAACGGCGATCCAAGGCCGGTGGTCCAGACGGTCGGGCTCAACCTCCCGCACAGCGGCGGCGCTTACCACAATTACGTCGTCTCACCCGATGGCCAGAGTCTGCTCGTCGCGCAGTTCGTCAACACGCTCGTGACACAGGCGGTCGGCACCAACAGCCCGGACGCGGACTTCGGCCTCGTCGTGGCAATGAACTGGACCGCTGCGATCGAGAAACAAGGGCAATAAGGCGAGAGGGAGGGTATCGGCCGCGCAGCGACGCGACAGCTCTCTACGGTGTCAACGCCTGCGTCCAGTTCAACACGACCGTAATGGTCGCATCGTTGGCCGACTGCACCAGTGTATTGACGAGAAACCGCCGTCCGTCTGGCGTCATGCTGTAGTTGGTCCGGTTCGCGGTCCTGGTCACGCGAAACAGCGGCTCGGTCTGCATTCTCCTGAAGCCGGACGAATCACCAACGACAGTTGTGGACGACAACGTGTCGTCGCCGGCAAAGTAGAACAGCTCTTTCCCGTCTCGGCTCCAGCGCGGATCCGATCCGCCTTCGTTCGAGATTTGCCACTTCCCTCCTCCACCCTGCGCGTCCGGGAACGGCCGTACGTACACTTCGTACCGCCCTGATTCGTCCGATTGGTAGGCGATCCAACGCCCGTCCGGTGACACGTGGCCGTTCTGCTCGTTGAACGGTGTTTTGAGGTACGAGATGCCCTTCCGGTCGCCCGAAACGGCGACGTAGCCCAGATCCGAGGCCGTGTCAGTTGTTTCGTCGAAGATCAGGAACCGCCCGTCTGCGGTCCAATCGGTCAGCACCTTGTTGCGCTCGGACGTGAATACCAGCTCATCGTCGCCACCGCCGTTGGCGAGCCGTCGATAGAGATCGTGTTTTCCCGTGCCACGCTCCATCGTGTAGCCGACGTACTTGCCATCCGGTGACCAGACGGGAAGCCACTCCGTACCAGCGTCGAACGTGAAGCGCGAGGGAATGCTCCGCGCAAGATCGAAGAGCCACAAATCGTAGGTGCCCTGCGTGCGATCCCGCCTGCCTGCTGCTACTCGTGCTCCGTCCGCTGACAGGGCCGGGTTGATGTACAGGGATTCCGGGCCGACCGTTCCCATCGGCGCGCCGCGACGATCGAACCAGCGCAGCTCCGTGTAGAAGGCCTCGTCGGTTCGATATGCGAGGACGCCGGCATCCGACGTCGTAAACCGTCCGAAGGCGCTCACGGGAATGCTCAACTGCTCGGCAACCGGCACCACGTCGCCGGTCAACTCGAGTCGCCCCACATCGAACTTCTGAGCCAGCAGCGTCCCCTGTCGCTGAAAGAGCAGGTGGCCCGATGCATACAGTGCGTGCGAATCCGCTTGGAGCAGTTCTTTCCTGTCGGTCGAGTCGAGCGATCCGAGGACGATGGTGCCGGGCGAGACGAAGAACAAATAGTGACGCCCATCCGGCAGGAAGACGGGCCATCGTCCCGTGTAAGCGCCGGACTGCACCTCCTGCCACGGGACCGCAGCCCGTTCGCCGCCAGCGGCCGGCACTCGATACAAGGGCCCGCTCAGATTCGGTGCGTAGAGAATCGTACCCTCCCGGTTCCAGGTACCGCCCCCCGGGTTGAGCGCGTCGCCGAGGGTCAGCGGCGGCCCGCCGTCAACGTCGATCTTCTTCAGCTTGTTCCCGGAAAAGAAGGCCAACGATCGGCTGTCGGGCGACCAGAACGGCAGTGCCGCGCCTTCGGTTCCCGGCAGGAGCCTCGCATCGAGCGAGCCGAGCGATCTGATCCAGATCGCAGGAGGCTCTGCCCCCCGACGGGCCAGGAACGCCAGGTGTCGTCCGTCGGGGGAAAGGGCCTGCGCCATCTGGAGGGCCGGAGTTATGGCCGTCGGAGACAGGAACCTCGTGTCGGGCGCCGCCGTCACGGAAAAGCGCACGGCGTCACCGGGCGTCCCCGATTCGTAGAAACTCATCGTGGCCAACACCACTGCGGCCACTCCTGCCACTGCCGCCGTTGACCAGGCGAGGACCATTCCGCGCGATCGTCGACGCTCCGGCATCACGGGTCCGTCGATCGCGCGTCCGTTCGCGCACCACTGCAGCACGACCCGGAGGTCCTTGACCGACTGCCATCGATCGTCCGGGTCTTTCTCCAGACACTTGTGGACGATCTCGTCGAGCGTCGTTGGTACGTGCGGCACCATCGTCGAAACGGCCGGCGGCTCGAGGTTCATGATTGCGGCGATGAGGCTCGCCTGCGTCTTTCCCTCGAACACCCGACGACCGGTGATCATCTCGTGGAGCACGAGTCCGAAGGCGAAGACGTCGGTCCGCGCGTCCGCGTCCTTTGCTTCCAGCTGTTCCGGCGCCATGTACTGGAAGGTGCCGAGAATCGCGCCTTGCGCGGTAAGCCCCGGAGGCGTGGTCGGGAGCATCGACAATCCGGCCGGCGCCGCGCTCGTTGTCGTTTTCGCCAATCCGAAGTCGAGCAGCTTGGCGCCGGTCTTTCCGAGCATGACGTTGGCCGGCTTGAGGTCGCGGTGAACGATCCCCGCGCGGTGCGCCTTGTCGAGTGCGTCTGCAATCTGGAGCGCATACTGGAGTGCCTGGTCTACGGGCAGCGCGCCTTTCGCCAACCGCTCGGCAAGTGTCT
>DASTDR010000351.1:0-2687 GCA_035710265.1 Gemmatimonadales bacterium
CGCCCGCTTCGATCAGTCACACCGGGTCGTGATCGCACGCGGTCAGACCAACCAATGCCGATCGGGGACCGACAGAGTCTACACGCGGATGGCCCGCGCGATGATTGCCGACCAGACCGATCGTGTGCAGGCGATCACGGCCGCGCTGATAGCGCAGGGACGCAACAATCAAGACGGCTTCGAGCACACGGCCGAGCGTATCAACAACGTTCCCCGCTACCGACTGGAAGAGCCGGTCGCCGTTGCGGCGGGCGCGTACGGTGTGACAGGCCAGCACATCCGAGCATGGGCCACGGGGACCGCCGCCTTTCCCGATCCGCTTACCGACAACGAAGGCGACCTGAGAAACGCGCTTCTGATTGCACTTCAGAACGAGGCCCACAACGGTCTCGGAACGAGCTCGAGGGTGGAGTGGAATCCCAACGGTTGGACCATCACCATTGCGGGAGAACAGGTCTATCGAGGGCCGTTTCTCGGGCTGGCGCACGAACTGGTGCACGCGTGGCACAACATCCGGGGGGGACAGCTCGGGGCGGACAACAACGATCGGACGACCGTCCTTTTCGAGTACATGTGCGTCGGCCTCGGGGAGTGGCAGGTGCCCGCCGGCCTCGACCCCAATGATGAGGGCTTGCCGATCTCGGAGAATGGCATCCGGCGCGGCTGGGGCACCGACCTCAGGCTGCGGTACTAGCGCCCGGCGGATCCGGGACGCGCGACCGCTTCTGGTCGGATCAACTCAGGATGTAGAATGCCGGCGCTTTGCGTAAGAGATTCGGTCGCGTTGCCGCGGCGTTCGCCTTTGCGCTGGCGCCCACGTTCATCGCAGCGCTACCAGTTGAGTCCCAACCAGGCGAGGTGCACGCGCAGGCCGACAAGATTTTCAGCCGCTGGAACGCCTCCACTCCAGGTTGCGCTGTTGCCGCTTCCGTGAGCGGTCAGACAGTTGTCCGTTCGGCGTACGGGATGGCCGATCTCGAGCGCAATGTGTCGAACACGCCGGAGACGGTCTTCGACGCAGGCTCGGTTGCGAAGCAGTTCACGGCCGCGGCCGTGCTCCTGCTGGCCCTCGACGGCAGGCTGTCGCTCGACGATCCGGTCCGCAAGTACGTTCCCGAGCTGCCCGATTACGGCGTCCATCTCTCGATCCGGCAGATGCTGAATCACACGAGCGGGCTGCGCGACTGGTCAACCCTCGCGGGCATCGCCGGGTGGCCGCGCAGCGTCTTCGGCCAGGGGAATGCGCACGTGCTCGACACCCCGCATGGGCAAGGGCCGACGCACTTGCTCGACCTCCTGAGTCGCCAACGCGCGTTGAATTTCCCGCCAGGTACGCGCTGGTCGTACAGCAATTCGGGCTACGCCCTTGCGGCGATCATCGTGTCGCGCGTGAGCGGGATGTCGTTTGGCGACTTCGCAAGGACGCGCATCTTCGAGCCGCTCGGTATGCTGGACAGCTCGTTCCAGCAGGATTACACGCGCATCGTGAAACGCCGCGCCGTTGGCTACAGCGAGCGGCAGGCCACGTTCGCCACCGACATGCCGACGGTCATCGTGGACGGCCAGGGAGGCCTGCTGACGACGGTTGATGACCTGTTGAAGTGGAATCAGAACTTCACGCAGCCGAGGGTGGGCGACGCCGCGTGCGTTCGCGATCTGCAGCGGCCCGCCACGTTGACCGGCGGCCGGACTCACGAGTACGCCCTCGGACTGGTGGTCGATACGTACCGAGGCGTGCCGGAAGCGGATCACGGCGGCTCCACAGCAGGTTATCGAGCGTATCTCTCTCGCTACCCCGAACAGCAGGTGTCTATTGCCGTTCTCTGTAATGCCGGAAGCGCGAACCCCACGGCCTATGGGAAGTCTCTCGCCGTCCTGTTGCTCGGCGCCGCGCTCCGTGCGCCAGCGGCGCCCCCCGTGGCCGCCTACACGCTGACTGACGCGGAGGCCGCCCGCTATGCGGGTATGTACCGGCGCTCGCCGCAGGCGGGAGCGCTCACGATCGTCAGAAACGAGAAAGGCCTCGCGTTGCCGTCAGGCACGCCTCTGGTGCCGCTGTCGCCGACAAGGCTCGTCGCGGCCGACGGTGCGCTGACGTTCGACTTCGACGCCGCGGGTCGCCTGCGCGCGGCCGACGAGTTCGGCATCGTGGACGTCTACGAACGAGTCGAGCCGGTCAAGCCAACCGCGGCGCAGCTCAGGGAATTCGAGGGACGGTACGTCAGCGACGAGATCGAAGCCACCTTCACGCTGCACGTGGACGGCGGCCGTCTCGTCCTTCGGCGTCGTCCCGATACGGCGATTGCACTGACCCCCGTGTATGCGGATGCGTTCTCGAGTCCGGATTTCTTCGTGATCTTCGGGCGTGACGCATCCAAGCGCGTCACGGCGTTCACATTGACTCAAGAGCGGGTGTGGAATCTCCGTTTCGCGCGACAGCCCGAGTCCCGCTAGGCCCGGCTACTGCATCGTATTGTGCACGACCTTCCCGTCCACGACGGTCAGCACTGACTTGATGCGCTTGATCGCGTCATCCGGCACGCGCTCGGCGTCGAAGTAGTCGTCGGTCAGGACGACGAAGTCGGCCAGCTTGCCGGCCTCGATCGTGCCGATCGTCGCCTCTTCCTTCAGGAACCACCCGTTCTCGGCGGTGTACAGGCGCAGCGCCTCCATGCGCGTGAGCTGCT
>DASTDR010000352.1:0-3226 GCA_035710265.1 Gemmatimonadales bacterium
CGGTGTCGCTCGCCCAGACGACTGCAGATCGCAGTGTCTCGATCGGGGCACCAGGCGTATCGTTGCGGCCTCGGTACTTCTGGTTGGCAGTGTGCCACTCGGGAAAAACCGGGAGCCCGACATCCCGCATGAACTCCATGCCCCGAGGGTTCGGGGGCAAGCGGTTGAGCTGGACGCTGCTCCCGACGTCGTACACCAGCAGCACGTCCTCGTCCTGGGACGACGGGTGCTGGAAGCGCCGGTACGCAATGAATCTCCCGGTTGGCGAGATCGACGGTCGCGCGACGAAGAACTGGTCAGCGACCAGCCCCGAAACCAGGTCCACGACCGACGCCGTTTCGCCCGTAATCAGTACCAGGCGCTCGGACGCCCATGGAACGACCAAATCCGGCGAACGCCCGGCAGTGGAAATCTCGATGGTTGACGTCTTTCCGGACGCGCTGACGCGTACGCTCACCGAAATGTCGGTAAAAGGCGGAGTCCACCGTTCCTCGACGACAATCTGCCGTTGACCGACAGTGCCCGACCAGACCGTCCGTCTGTTCCCCTCCTGCGCACTGACCAGCGCGAAGGAAGTTCCGCCGAACAGAATCAAGACCAGAAGCATCCGCATTGCCGACCATTATGTACCGGTCAAGCCGGCAGGCTCGAAGCTGCAGTGGGATCGATACGTCCACCAGCAGCGCCATGCATGGTCAGTCCAGCGAGGAGGGCGCCGACGACCGAGCCGTGTGAAGAGGTCGCAGCATGGCCAGGGTACCGCCAGAGGCGGTGGCAACCGCGAGGACTGCCGCGAGCGCGACGAAGTACCACGATGGCCACCGGAGCGCGAGCGGCAGCGCTGCCGACACGGCGATCCACGCGGCGCCCAACCAGCACACGCTGACGAGGGGCGCGATCCGTGTTCTGGAACCGAGGCCGTACGCGCCGGCCAGGGCGCAGACCGCGCTGACCGCGAGCGGGGTGCCGGCAATCGCCAGCCAGTTGAGTGTCAGCGGCATCGTCTGCCCGCCGTCTGACCCGTCTGACGCGGCGGACATAGATCCGAGCATGAGCTGCGCGACGGCGAGATGTAGGTTGGCCCTCATTTGGGCCGCAGCGGCAGGTAGCGCTGCAATCCCGAAGACGACCAGCATGCCCCCGAGCCGGAGCCAGACGTCTCGACGCGTTGCGGTGACGCACCAGTCGTATAAAAGGTGCGGCATCGTCCGGATGGCCTGCCCCCAGTACCAGAGATCGGCGGACACCCGGCCGTCACGCGTGATGCGCGTCCGCCACTCTTCGGTGAGGTCGCCCAGGATCGCGTCTCCCAGGGCAGGGTCGGTCAGAAATCCGAGAAGCAGCCGTTCGGCGAAGGGTGGACGGCTCATGCGGGCCTCGTCCTGAGCACCAGGTCCTGGAGCTGCGCGGCGAGCTGACCCGCCGCGCGAAGCACCCGCTGGCCATGCGCGCTGACCTCGTACTGGCGGCGGGATCGGCCGCCCCTGACCGGCAGCGGATCGGTCGTCCACGATTTCACGAGCCCTTTCCGCTCGAGCTGCCCAAGCGTGGTGTAGATGGCGCCAACCGAGTAATCGTGCTTGCGCCGGATGCTGACGTCGTGGCGGATGCCCAGCCCGTACGCCTCGTCGCCGAGCCTAGCAACGGCCATCAGCACCGCCAGCTCGAGCTTCCCAAGTCCGGGTGTGGATGTCATAAGTACTATCTTATAGAACAAATAGGCGGCCGACGCAAGCGGGGACTCCAACCGCGGTTTTCGCGCTGACCCGGTGGGAGTAAAATTGCTCCATGGACTACACGCTGATCGCCCTAATTGGTGTGATCGCGCTTACCTTAATCGTCTCGCATCGGTACCACAGCCGCACGTGGTCGGGGCGTCCGGGATACCGGTATCAGCGCGTGCTCAGCGTAGGTGTCGTGGGACTGTTGCTCGCCGTCACCGGGGCGGTGGGGTGGGACGTGAGCAATGCTCACGGACTCTTCCAAGGGATGAAATGGGTTGACGGTCCGGTCTGGTGGCAACTCGGAATGGGCGTCGGCATGGTCGCGTTGGCGGTGTTCATGGGGCGCCGGGTGCCAGCGACTGCGACGCGTACTCCAGTAGTCCGGGTAGTCGATTCAGGCCGCTCGTAACCAACCACCAACGGCGATTCCAACCGCGGATGACCCGCGTGGGGACGCCACCGCTAGCTCCTGAACGGACGCCTTGCTTGACGCCCGAGCGTGGACCGGCAATCATGGCGCCCATCTTGCCGGTCCACGCTCGCCACAGCCTAGGGCCGGACGAGGACGAGGCGAGGTGGGAGCATGCCCAGGATTCTCGTCAATTACCGTCGGGACGACAGCGCCGCCTACGCCGGCCGGCTGGCCGATCGGCTCAGGGAACACTTCGGCCGCGAAAACGTGTTCGTCGACATCGATACGATCCGGCCGGGTGAGGACTTCGTCGACCGCATTGATCAATCCATCGCCGCGTGCGACGTGCTCGTCGCCGTCATCGGCAAGTCCTGGCTCACAGCAGTCGACCCACAAGGACGTCGCCGGCTGGATCGGGAGGACGACTTCGTCCGGATGGAGATTGCCAAGGCACTCGAGCGACACATCCGCGTGATCCCGGCGCTCGTCGGCGATGCTGGGCTACCCGAGGCCACGCAGCTTCCGCAGGACCTGGTTGCTCTGAGCCGCAGGCAGGCCATCGAAATCAGTGACAGCCGGTTCCATCACGACGTCGACCTGCTGATTGAAGCGCTCTCTGACACTCCAGGCTTGTCTCCACAGCCGGCGCAACTGCGCCAGCCGCTTCGTGAGACGGGCGGCCAGGTCGCCGGGAGTCCTCTCCCGTGGCGCTGGGTTCTGGGTGGAGCGCTGGCGATTGCCGGTCTCGCACTCGTCGGCTGGTTTGTGCTGTGGCGCGACATGCCGTCTGGCGAAAGCACAACCGCCGGGGACGCGTCGAGCGGGTCCCCGTCAGAGAGTGTTCCTGCCGCCACGAGTGCCTCTCCGACGCCCGCGGCGGGCCAGTCGGTGGGCAGCGGCGAGCCTGGCGCATCGCTGCAAGCGCCGACGATTGCGGCGGCGCCTGCCGGAAAGACCGGTATTCAAATAGTGTGGAGGGGAGCCTCCAGCGTGCCCTGCTACCTCTTCGATGAAACCGGCATGAAAGCGCTGTCACCCGAGTTCATCGTGCAGGCGTGGCACTGCTCGCCTGACATGGGTCTCTGGGACG
>DASTDR010000353.1:0-6173 GCA_035710265.1 Gemmatimonadales bacterium
AGGCCGATGGTGATCGACTTGCCTGTGCGATAACGCGTCGCCGCGATACGGTCACGCACCAGCGCATCGTATCGCACTCGGAGGGACGCCTCGGAGAGCGTGTCCGGCTTCGCGCCTTCCCCGCGATCAAAGACCGCCTGCTCGCGTCGGTACGTCGCTTTGTAGCCCTCAAAGGACGAGTAGGACGTGCCAAACGGGTTGTCGGATTGGAGCGGATTCATCCGATCGAAGACGGCGTTCAGAATCGAGGAGAGGGTGATAAGTGCAACAACCAGACTGATCAGGCAAACTGTGTAGCCATAGAGGTGAGCCATGCGGTTTGGTCGATCCACATCTTCCCCCTTGTGCACTATGACCGCGACGGCCAGCCACACCGCGCCAATGAGCAATAATGGAAGGACCCAGAAGATACTGGGCCAGAAGGCACCATCAGCGACCAAGAAACCCTCGGACAATGGGACGCAACCTTTGCGGCTGCCTAACGGATTGCGCTTAAGCTGCGGCGCCAAACTGGAATAATCACAAACGAAAGTCTACTCCAGACGACGGGCGCCGCCAGCTTCAAGCGCTTGTTAGACTGCGCCTGATCGATGACGCAGCCGCAACAATCGTATCGGTCGCTCGAGCGTACAGTTCGGACAACGCTCCCTGCGGAATGTGAGCCTCGGCCAAGTGGTCACCAGCGGACACATTCGACTGGCCAAGTTTCCGCTGAAGCAAGATGATCTCTCCGTAACCCCCCTTCCGCTGGAGCGTCAGCGTCGTTCCGACGCGAGCCGGCTCACACGCTGGCGGATCTCGTTCACCTGACGTTGCAGCTCGGGGTCGGCGTCTCGCCACAACCCGACGAATTGGCCGTAGAACGCGAGCGCCGAGTCGCGCTGTCCACCCGTCTCGTACAACTCGCCAACGCGCCTCAGCACGATGGGGTACCACAGCGCGTCATACGCCGCCCCCTCGAGCGCGGGCTCGTTGATCGCGCGCCGGTACAGCACCAGCGCCGTGTCGAAGCGTCCCGCCTGGTCGAGCGCCATCCCCGCCTCGACCAATCCCCGGTTGGTCTCGTGCGTCCCGCCGGCGTACGGTGCGGCATGCCACGCGAGAAAATGCGCGGCGGCCGTGTCGAAACGCCCGTCGGCGAACGCGATGGCGCCGAGGGCGGCCGCGTGATCGGACCGGAGAAATGGGTCGGTCGGCGGCACGACGGCCTTCCACTCCGCGAGCAGCCCCCGCGCTTCGCCCGCGCGGCCGACCTCGGCGAGCAGCGGGATCAGGCGGGCGTAGGGACGCGCCGCAGGCCGCAGCGTGTCCCACCCGATCTGTTCGCGCCATTGGGCGATCATCCGGACGGCCGCCGCGCTGTCTCCCCTGTAGCGCAGCACAATGAGCGGGAGCCTGAGGCTGAGGGGGGAACCGGTAACCGGGACTCCGGCCGCCTCGACTCCTCGCAGGCGCCCCTGAAGGACCGCCAGCACCGCACCCGCGCTCGACCCCGGGGGGAGTGAGTCGCGCACGTATGCGCGCACCCCCGTCCAGTCGCGCCGGGCGAACAGCAGCCACGTCGCGAACGACGTTCTCAGCGACCGCATCTCGGGCTCCGCTGCCACGCGCCGGAACAGCGATTCGGCGGCCGCGAGTCGTCCCTGAGCGAGCTGCGCTTCCATGGCGTTGTAGACCGCCACCCATCGGGGCTCAACGGCGACGGCGCGAAGCGCGACGGACTCCGCTTCCGTCCAACGGTGCTGATTGAGTCGGGCGTTGGAGATGTTGATCGCCGCGAGCCCCGCAACAGCCGGATCGAGCTCGGCGAGCCGCAGAAAGGCGACGACTGCCCGGTCATAGTCGCCCTTCACAGTGTGCCAGATGCCTTCGGTTCGCAGCCGTTCGGGCTCCGGCAGGCGGTCACGCAGCAGGTAGGCCCGCTCGAAGGCCTCACTCGACTCGCCGAGGGCCCGGTTGCTCTGAATCACCCCGATTAGGGCGTACGCCGAAGCGAACCCGCTGTCCAGCGCGACCGCCTCCTTCAGGAACGGCAGCGCATCGGTCTGCTTCCCCTGACTGAAGAGCCGGTAGCCTGCGGAGTACGCGCGCAGCGCCGGCAGCGACGGGGTGGTGACACGAGCCAGGGCCGGGCGTGCCGCGGCGTCGCGCACCGACTCACCGATGCCCCGGCGCAACCGCCCTGCGAGCCGATCGACGGCGGCGATCACGTCGTCCTCGCTCCGCGCCGTTGCGCGCTCCACCAAGAGCAGCCGCCCCGCCGCCACATCGCTGACCCGTACGCTGAACTGGTAGCCGTTGCCGAGCGGCGTCACTTCGCCCGTCACGAACGCGGTGGCGTCCTCGCGTTCGGCCAGCTCGCGCGCCAATTCTTCGTCGAGCCGGGTTGCGGCCGGACGCCCCATGCGGGCCAGCCCCGCGCGCACGGCCGCGGGATCGAGCAGCCGGACCACCCGGAGGTCGGCGAGGGCGGCGCGGAGCGCTTCCCGCACGGCGTCGGCCAGGGTGGAATCCGAGGTTTCGTTCTTGAAGTCTGCCAAGAGCACCAGGTCGCCGCGGCCGAGCTCGCGCTCCCCGATCAGCGTGCCCGCGCGCCCCGTCCGGAAGAACCAGGTCGCCGCAACGGCAACCAGTGCCAGGACGGTCACCGCGCTGGCGAGCAGCGCGACCCAGCGTCGCGGGGGGTGGCGCGGCGGCCGCCGGGACGAGACCGGCGAGCGCAGCGCCGCACCGAAATCCGCGATCGTGGTGAACCGGTCGGCCGGCGTCTTCGCCAGTGCGCGGGCCAGCGCCGCACCCACGAACGCCGGCACTGCCGGCCGGACGCTCGTGACGGACCGCGGCTCGAGCGTCAGGTGCTGATGGATCACGCTCTCCACGGTCGGCCCGGTGAACGGCGGCTGACCCGCCAGCAGCTCGTAGAGCACGCACCCCAGGGAGTAGAGGTCGCTCCGGCCGTCGAGGTTCTTGCTTCCCGCGGCCTGCTCGGGACTCATGTAGGCCGGTGTCCCGACGGCCAGCCCGGTGGCGGTGAGCGATTCGTCCGCGGCTGCCGTGACCGCCTTCGCGATCCCGAAATCGGCCACTACCGCGTGCCCGCTCTCGAGGAGGATGTTCTCCGGCTTGACGTCCCGATGCACGACGCCGTGGTGGTGCGCGTAGCTCAGCGCGTCGGCCACCTGGCGCGCGATCTGCAACGCGTCCTCGAGGGGGAGCTGCTTTTCCCGGCGCAGCCGCTCGCGCAGGGTCTCGCCCTCGACGTAGGGCATCACGTAAAACGGCCGGCCGGCCGCCTCGCCCGAGTCGAGCAGCGGCAGGATGTGGGGATGCCGGAGCGTGGCGATGACCCTGATCTCGCGGAGGAACCGCTCGGTGCCGAGGGTGGCGGCGACATCGGGAGAGAGGACCTTCACGGCGACGGGGCGCCCGTGCCGGGCGTCGGTGGCGAGCCACACCGTGGCCATGCCCCCACGCCCCAGCTCCCGCTCGAGCGAATACCGGCCCGCGAGGGCCGAGGCTAAACCGCTGAGGACATCCGCCATCCGAGGCCGGGAAGCAGCAGCCGCGAATTCCTAAGGTAAGTGCAACAGGTCCAACGCCGAAAGAGGTCCTCCGTCGCGCACCTAGTCCCACCAGAAATACAGGTAACGCCGGCCGCGATCCGTATCAGGATCGAATCCCTCCCCTCTAGCCTCGCGCGCTTGGATGGCGAATAGGCGCGCGCGGGCTGTCCGCTCGCTCGGCAGACGAATGAGAAGCGGGTGCTGCATTGTGTCATCCGACCCGATACATGCGCTGTTCTGCGCAATCCCCCCTCGTCGGTTTGTACTTCCGCCGTTCCGTCTAGGGCGTCCCCTCTGACCCGGCCCACGATCCTCATTTCCCGGTTCCCGTCTGCGAGCCACACCTCTATGGAATCTCCCCGGACACGATAGGTATTCCACCACAGAGGCGTTCCCCATTCCCCGCCGTGTCCTTAACCGCCGCCATGTTTGAGTAATCAGTGCTGCCAGGGCCGAGCCGCAGAGTTGACGGGAACATCCCCAAATGGGCGGGATGACTCAGTCAGTCATAGGTGAGCGCGTAGCATTTTCCCGACTGCCCGACGTACAGAGAGCTCGATCCCAGCAGATACAGCAGCCATACCGCGACCATCGTATTGCCGCCTAACGAAATGCGCTTAAGCTGCGGCGCGAGCTGTACGGTTTCACAAATGAATGGCCTCCACAGCAAGACGGCGCCGCCAGCTTCAGGCGCACGTTAGGCGGCAAGCCGACAGGCACACGATCGCACGGGCGAGTACCGGGCGCCCGTCAGCCGAGTAACCCGGTCGCCCACCGCGCGAACGCGAGCCAGCCCTCAGTACTCGATACAACGAGCCGCAACGGCTGCGACACGATCAAGAGCAACCCTCCCCAGAGCGTAACCGCATGGAGTCGCCCCCGGGAGCGAAGATCCCAGATCGCCAACGCGATTACAAACAGGTCCCCAAACCCGAAATACGCGAGCGGGCCGAGTGGCAGCACTCCCGGCCAACGGGCGATCGCAGCGGGGAGCAAGTTTACAGTGGCGAGCAACATCCATCGCTTGTGGCTCTGCGGATTGCGCCGCTGGGCGATCGCCAGCCATACGAATGGGGCGAACAGGACCATATCGAACATGGGGATCGCAAGGAACTGAAGCGGCGGAACGGGCAGCCCGGTAAAACCGGTCGGGCGTCGAGCGGCGATCAATGCGCCGAGCGTGCCCAACACCACCATGAGCACGGCCAAGATCGCGCTGAAGGGGCCGATGGTGCGATGCACGGCGGTACGACCACGGGCGACCAATGACGCCTGCACGACCAATAGCACGATCCACGCGGTGAACACTACGCCATGCACATAAAAGATCGTCTCGTGCGGCGACGGCCAGTTGGGGAATAGCGGCCGCAGGAAGAAGCTGCGAGAAAAGCCGACGATGACGGTCGCCATCATGGCGAGCGCGAACCCCGTAAAGAAGCGGCGCTCGGCTGTTGCGCCGGCGGCGGACACCATCGGCGTTGACGCCATCGGCGTTGCCATTTGCTAACTCCCTTTCCCGTGCGTCACCTTGCTAACGCGCCCGCCTAACGAGATGCGCTTAAGCTGCGGCGCGACATGGACGATTTCACAAACCGATGGCCTCCACAGAAGAACGGCGCTGCCAGCTTCAAGCGCATGTTAGACGGCGCGTCAAGCTCATGCGCGGCGCAGGCGGTACCAGTGCTCGTCCGGGCGCAGCACCCATTCCAGGGGTGGCGGCAGCTTGAAGAAGGACGGTTCCACGTCGGTGATATGCCAACCCTCAAAGGCGGCCTCGATTTCTTCGCGGCTCACACCCCGGATCAACGGACGAATACGCCGCGGCCAGCACAGTAAGATCAATGTCGCGTCCTCGGTCGCCAGGGCGTCCACGCTGCGGGCCATCCCTCGCTGCTGCTTGGTGTCGAAGTCATGGAAGGTGCCGGTGTCGAGGATGAGCCGGAAGCCGGAACCCACTTCAGCCTCTGAAAGCCGGGTAACGTCCCCCTGCACCAGCCTCACCTTCACACCGGCGGCCTGGACCCGCTCGCGTCCCCGGTCCAGAGCCTTCGCCACGAAGTCCACGCCGGTCACCTCCCAGCCCCGTTTGGCCAGCTCGATGCCCCAGATGGCGCTGCCCGTGCCGATATCCAGGGCACGCCCGTGGGGTCGCTCACGGCCCCGCTCCTCGCGTTCGAGGAGCGATGCCAGGGATTGACGAAACTCCTGGTCGGTATCCTCCCAGGGATGAAAGCCGATGGCGTACCCCAATTTCCAGTTCATTGCCTTCTCCTTCGCCGTCTAACGAAATGCGCTTAAGCTGCGGCGCGCTGACGAAAGATGCATTCCTTAATCTACGCGCGCCGTCAGCTTCAAGCGTGTGTTAGGCGGCGGCGCCCGCGTCTCAGCAACACTCCAAGAGATTATAGAACTGTCGATCCGTGGCACTCCAGCCGATGGTCATCACGAGATCCCCGCCAGGCGAGAATGCGAAAGTTGTGATCGGAGCCGCCTGCATCTCCCGCCAAATTACGCCGGCTCGCACCGGGTCCCCCATTTGCCTCGCAATGACCTGTGGAATCATCGGGATGTGTAACCGTGCGGAAGACTGGAGCTCAGATACGAATCCTG
>DASTDR010000354.1:0-5575 GCA_035710265.1 Gemmatimonadales bacterium
CGTCTTTTCCGGCTCGGCGTCCGCGTTGTCCGGCGCGTCGGGTGTCGCGTTCTCCTCGAGCTGATATTGCGCGCCGCTCGCCCGTCCGGGCGACGGCTTGTCGTCATCCGTAACGGACTTGAGGAACGCCAGCTCGTCCATCGGCGTCTTGCGCTTTGGAGCCGGCGCCGACTTCGGCGGTGGGGGCGACGCCGGACGAGGCGCGGGACTCGGCTTGGACCACACCAGCTCGTCGAGCTCCTCGAGCCGCGTGATGTCCCGCTCCACATCCATCAGCTCGTCACGCACCGCGCCGAGGTCCGCGAGCGCATCTTTGTGAACCTGGGTCCACTGCGCTTCGTCGTACTCGCCCACTTCATGGCGCAACTCCGTCTCGGCAAGCCGCTCGGCGGCGGACTTCTCCTTCTTCTGGAGCTCGGCGAGCGTTTCCTTGCGCTGGGCGATGAGCTGGCGCGCCGCCTCGGCGTGGGCTTTCAACTCCTCGGTGACGGCCTTGAGTCGCGCTTCATAGTCGGCGCGCACCCGGGTCCGCACCTCCTCAGGGGCCGAGTCGGCGGTCGCCTTGATGCGCCCGAGCCAGGCCTCGTACTGGCGGCGTTCCTCGAGCAGCCGCTGGATCGCGGCCGCGCTCTTGGAGGGATTCTTAGCCATTCAACTCCAAAGGCCGCGGTGTCCCGATCGCGCGGGCTACCACGATGATTTTTGCGCAGTGCTCCAGGCTTTCCATCCGGATCCAGGCCTCGTCAAGCGTACGACCCATGGTTACCGCACCGTGATTCGCGAGCAGGAGCGCGTTGCGCCCCTCCAGGTACGGGACAACGCGATCTCCCAACTCCGGGGTCCCAGGCCGGCCGAACGGCACCAGAGCCACGGGTCCGACCACAAAAATAAGCTCCGGCAACAAATTGCCCGGAATCGCCTCTCCCGCAACGGCAAACCCTGTTGCCATGGGAGGATGCGCGTGCACGACGGCCTGCACATCGGGCCGGTGCCGCAGGATCCTCAAATGTAAGTCCAACTCGCTCGTGGGCTTGCGGGAGCCACGCGTGCGGGGCCGTCCGCTGAGGTCGACCTCGACCATATCCCGCGCGCTGATCAGCGCTTTGATGCAGTTGGTGGGAGTGACGAGCGCCCGTTCCTTCCCGATACGGACGGACAGATTGCCGTCGCGTCCCGCGATCAGTCCGCTCGCCGCAAGCTGGCGGCAACACAGCGCCATGCGCCGCGCGACCGCACTCCGATTCATCGCCCCGCCGTCAGCTCGTGACCGATCGTACCCGCGACGATGGTGAGAATCGCGCGTCCGGTGAGTGCGCGGTGAGCGAACGGGGTGTTGCGGCTCTTGGAGAAGAACGTTTCCGGATCGACCGACCACTTCGCGGCGGGATCGAACACCGCGACGTCCGCGACCGATCCGGGCGCCAATGTGCCACCCGCCAAACGGAACACACGGGCCGGCTCGGTACTCATGCGGCGAATCAACTCCGGCAGCGTGAACACGCCGGCGCAGACCAGCTCGGTATGCGCGACGGCAAAGGCGGTCTCGAGGCCCACGACGCCGAACGGCGCGTCGTCGAACGCCGCCTCTTTCTCATCGTACGCGTGCGGGGCATGGTCGGACGCGATGCAGTCGATCACCCCGTCCTTGAGCGCGCCGCGCAGCGCGGCGACGTCGGCCGCCTCGCGCAACGGTGGGTTCATCTTGGCGTGCGTGTCGTACTCCTCGCAGGCATAGTCGGTCAGCGTGAGGTGGTGCGGCGTGACTTCGGCGGTCACGCGAATGCCCCGCTCCTTCGCCTCGCGGATGATCGCAACCGAGCCGCGCGCCGACATGTGGCAAAGATGGACGTGCCCGCCGGTCAGCTCGGCCAGGAGCACGTCGCGCGCGACCATGATCTCTTCAGCGGCCGAGGGGATTCCCTTCAGGCCGAGGCGCGTGGAGACGAGCCCTTCGTGCATCACCCCGCCCGACGCGAGTGTGGGATCTTCGCAGTGGTCGGCGACCGGAATGTTGAAGGTGCGCGCGTACTCGAGCGCCGTCCGCATCAGGTGACTCGACGCGACCGGCTTCCCGTCATCCGACACGGCGACCGCGCCCGCGCTCACCATCTCGCCGAACTCGGCGAGCCGCTCGCCCTTCTGCCCGATCGACACGGCGCCGATCGGATGGACGCGCGCGCCGCCGGCCCGACCCGATTGGCGAATGATGAAACCGACGGCGGCCTGGTTGTCGGTCACCGGGTCGGTGTTCGGCATCGCGCAGACCGCCGTGAATCCGCCGGCCGCAGCAGCGCGCGCGCCGCTCGCCACCGTCTCCTCATCTTCGTTGCCCGGCTCGCGCAGATGGACGTGCAGATCGATCAGACCCGGCGTGACGATCTTGCCTTGGATGTTGCGCACGTCGGCACCGTCGGGAGCCGAGAGTCCCCGGCCCACGCTCGCGATCTTGCCGTCCTGAATCAGGACGTCGGCGGCCTCATCGAAATCGCGGCTCGGATCGATGACGCGGCCGCCCTGCAGCAGCATCGGACGTGTCACTCGCTGCCTCCCCCTCCCCCACCGCGCTTTGCCGCATCGGCGAGCTCGGCCCGTCCCCCAGCCAGCAGATAGAGCACGGCCATCCGCACCGCCACGCCGTTGGTGACCTGATCGAGGATGATGCTGTGCGGACCGTCGGCGACGCGGGAATCGATTTCGACGCCGCGATTCATCGGGCCCGGATGCATGATCGTGATCTCGCGCGGAGCCCGTTCCAGCCGCTCCGGCGTTACGCCGAAGACCCGATAGTACTCCCGCAGGCTCGGGATGAATCCCTTCTCCATCCGCTCGAGCTGGAGCCGCAGCACGTTGAGCACGTCGGCCCACTCGACGGCTTCTTCGATCCGGCTGAACACCTTCACGCCGAGATCTTCGATGCCGCGCGGCATGAGCGTCCACGGCCCGCACACGGCCACTTCGGCGCCCAGCTTGCTCAGCCCCCAGATGTTGGAGCGCGCCACCCGCGAGTGCAGCACGTCGCCCACGAGACAGACCTTCAAGCCCTCGATCTTGCCGTGCTTGTCGCGGATGGTCAGCAGATCGAGCAGCGCCTGCGTGGGATGCTCGTGCTTGCCGTCACCCGCGTTGATCACATTGGAGGCGATCCGGTTGCCGAGGAACTCGGCGGCGCCCGAGGAGCCGTGCCGGATCACGACCATGTCGATCCGCATCGCCTCGAGGTTTCTCGCGGTATCGACGAGGGTCTCCCCTTTCGAGACCGAGGACCCGCTCGCGGCCACGTTGACCGTGTCCGCCGAGAGCCGCTTTTCGGCGAATTCGAAGGAGATCCGGGTCCGGGTGGAGGCTTCGAAGAAAAGATTGACGATCGTCTTGCCGCGCAGCGCCGGCACCTTCTTGATGGGCCGCTCGGAGACTTCCTTGAACGGCTCGGCGGTATCGAGAATGAGCCGGATCTGCTCCGGTGTCATGTGCTCGAGCCCGGTGAGATCCTTGCCCAGGATGGAGCTGGTCATCGGACGATGTCCACCTGGTCGCGGCCGTCCAGCTCCTCGACCTGCACCTCGACACGGTCGTCTGAATTGGTTTTGATCGCCTTGCCGACGATGTCGGCCTGAATGGGCAGCTCGCGGCCGCCGCGATCGATCAGGACCGCCAGGGAAATCCGTTTCGGACGCCCGAAGTCCGCCAGCTCATCGAGCGCCGCGCGGATCGTGCGGCCCGTGTAGAGCACGTCGTCCACGATGACTGCGTGCTTGTCGGTGAGGTCGCCCGGCAGGTGCGTCTCGCCGATGACCGGCTTTGGTCCGACCGTACCGAGGTCGTCGCGGTAGAGCGTGATGTCGAGCGCGCCGCGCGGCACATCGGCGCCCTCCTGCTCCCTGATCTGTTTCGCGATCCGGTCGGCCAGCTCCACGCCGCGGCGCTGGATGCCGATGAGCACCAGGTCGTCGGTGCCCTGCGCGAGCTCGAGGATCTCCACTGCCATACGCTGCAACGCCCGCGACATCGCGCGGGCGTCAAGGAGAATCGTACGTTCGTCGGCTTTGGGTCGGGGCATTCTGAGGCATAAAAGCTACTGCAGCGGCTGGTGCGCAGGCAACCTCGTTGAAATGAACGGCCGTCCAACAGAAGAAAGCGCCGCAACCCCGAACGGCGGCGCGGCAGCCCGTTCCACAAACGGGCTCTCGGCCAGGTTGGCGAGCCCGCCGTTGAGACTCGACGCGAAATAATCGTCGTTGTCGATGTCGACCGTGGTGGGCTCCCACGGCGCCAAGCCTCCCCCGTACATGAGGTCGTTGGGCTCGGGGACATGGGCAGGATTGCCCATCGTGTGATGCGGCGCGTCCGTTGAAACAACGCCCAGTGTGTGAATCAGATCGTGCAGCGCGGCAAACTCCCAGTAGCCGGGGGCGTCGGGCTGCGCTGCCAGCGGTCCCGCGTTGCACGCGCGGAGATACATCGCCGCCGTCTGGCCACTCACCGTCGGAGGCCAGGCCGCGCCCCCGCACACGGAGGTGCTGCCGCCGTCGTAGTAGACGAGATAGCGCTTGTCCAGTCGAATCTGACCCGCCGCCGCCAGCTGACTCTCGATCTCCGTCACGATGTACGGTCCGAGCAAGCGCATCTCGCTGTCGGAACGACTCAGCTCGAAGAACGAGACATCGAGCACGCCCTCGTACCGATCGAAGCGGATCTCCAAACCACTCGCGCGACGCAGCCACCCCTGAAACGCCGCAACGGAATTCGCGATGCCGAGTCCAATATCGAGCTCGCGGTCCGGCGTATCCCGCGGCAGCACGTAGATCACGTGCACCTGCGGGCCGGTGACGTCGTCCGGACGGTCGACACCTGACCGAGCCGGGGGCTGCAACGCGACGGCGTTGGCGCTAATCGCCGAGAGTCCAGGCGCCGTGAAGGTGAGGGTTTTTGAACCGTAGGTACCCCTCAACCCGAGATCCGTAAAGCGCGCGATGCCGCCTTGGGTGGTGATGGTGCGGTTGCCTAGCACGTGGCCGTCTCCGTCCGACAGGCTGACCGTAATCGGAATCGCCTCGTCGATCAGCTGGCCGACTGGACTGCGGACTTCGATGACTGGCTGCACACCCAAGATCGAGCCTACCCGCGCCGCCGCCGGCTGGACGGCGATGTCCAGATGGACTCGCCCGATCCGGGACGCCGAAAATGGGCCATCGCCATAGCAGGCCGCGAGCAGGATGACCCCTGCGGCAATGGCCCGGAGTACTGAAAGCGGGTGCGGGGAACGAGGCATTGTCGCCTGGAAGCGCAATCGGCATGCCGCTGGCTGGCGCTACCCCTTCCCTGAGCGGCGACCGGCTTGAAAGCGCCGGTTCCCTTGCCGCTAACAGAATTGTGCCGTTTCGCCTACGGGGTGCCCGGCGGGTACACGGGGGTCAGGGGGGGCTTTCCCCTGAGCACGGATTGCACGTTTGCCAGGGCAATCGTGGCCATTTTTCGCCGCGTCTCGTAAGTGGCGCTGCCCATGTGCGGCAGCAGGACCGTTCGCGGAGCGGCCAGCAAACGCGGATGAATGGACGGTTCGTCGGCATAGACATCG
>DASTDR010000355.1:0-7958 GCA_035710265.1 Gemmatimonadales bacterium
AGGGCAACCGCGCGCCGTTTCCCCGCGCCGTCAAGTTCGCGGAGACCTTCGCGCAGGCGGCGCTCGACGCGGGACTCACCGTATGGCCCAATGTGGGGCACGCGGACGGGACCAGCGGCGATCTCGTAATGGTGGCCCCGCCCTTCATTATTGAAGAACAAGAGATCGACGAGATCGTCAGCCGGTTCACGGCCGCGCTGCAGAAAACCGTTGCGGGGCTGAAAGTGCGCGCATGACCGCGACCGCGCCCCCCCCCGAATCCAAGATCACGTACACGTCGGCGAACGTCGACTGGGATGCGTTCCATCAGGAGTTCGACGACGCGCTTGCCCGTGTCCGTTCTCAGCTCGGCCGCGGGTATCCGCTGTACATCGCGGGTGTCGCGGTGGAATCCGGGGAGACGCCGATCGAGGACACCTCGCCGATCGACACCCGTCTGGTGCTCGGCATGTTCGCGGCGGCGACGGCCAAGCACGTGGATCATGCCGTGAAGGCCGCGCGGGCGGCTCAGGGGGCGTGGGCCCGACGGCACTGGCGCGAGCGCGTCGCGCTGCTGCGCCGCGCGGCGGCGCTGATTCGCGAGCGCAAGTTCGAGCTCGCCGCGATCATGAGCCTCGAGGTGGGGAAGAGCCGGCTCGAATCGATGGGCGACGCCGAAGAATCCGCCGACCTGATCGACTACTACTGCCAACAGGTCGAAGACACCGACGGCTTCGTGCGCGAGATGGCCAAGGTCACGCCGGTCGAGCACAACACCGACGTGCTGCGGCCGTACGGCGTGTTCGCCTGCATCGCGCCATTCAACTTCCCCCTGGCGCTGTCCACCGGCATGTCGTCCGCGGCGCTGGTCGCGGGCAATGCCGTCGTCTACAAGCCCGCCGAAGACGCCCCCTGGACGGGCATCAAGCTGTACGAGATCTACCGCGATGCGGGACTGCCGGCCGGTCTCTTCAACTTTCTCTCGGGCCACGGCTCCGAATCCGGCGAGGCGATGTGGCGCCACCCCCAGATCGATGGCGTCGTCTTTACGGGATCGAAAGAGGTCGGCATGCGGATCTACCACGGGCTGTCGACCCGCTGGATCAAGCCGTGCCTGTTGGAGCTTGGCGGCAAAAATGCCGCGATCGTAATGGACAGCGCCGATCTCGACGCCGCTGCTGAGGGCGTCACACGCTCGGCGTTCGGGCTGCAGAACCAGAAATGCAGCGCGACCTCGAGGGTGTACGTGCATCGGAAGGTGCTGCAGCCGTTCGTCGCGAAGCTGCTCGAGCGGACCAGAACCCTGAAGGCGGGCGACCCGTGCGAGCGCGATGTCGTCTTTGGTCCGGTGATCAATCGCGACGCCGTGGCGAGGTTCGAGCGCGCGGTCGCGCAGGCCCGGAAGGAAGGAGAGATCCTCACGGGCGGCGGCCGGCTGGCGGGTGGCGTGTTCGATCGCGGCCACTTCGTCGCGCCGACGATCGCGCGGCTCCCCCTCGAATCGTCGCTGTATGGCGAGGAACTGTTCGTTCCATTCCTGGCGCTCGGGGCGGTGAGCGGGCTGGACCAGGCGATCGCCGAGACGAACAAGACGGACTACGGGCTCACGGCGGGCATTTTCTCCACGCGCGACGACGAGATCGCCCGCTTCTTCGACGAGGTGGAAGCCGGTGTGTGCTACGTCAACAAGCGCACGGGCGCCACGACCGGGGCGTGGCCCGGCGCGCAGCCGTTCACCGGTTGGAAGGGCTCGGGATCGAGCGGCAAAGGCGGATGCGGGCCCTACTATGTCGCGCAATTCATGCGCGAACAGAGCCGCACGGTGATCGAGCCATGAACGCCAGGGATTATCCCCGCATCGTCGTGCCGCCGCCCGGCCCCAAGGCGCGCGCGATCGTCGAGCGCCAGGACCGGTTTGCGTCCACCTCGTATCCCAAGGAGTATCCGCTCGTCGTCGCGCGCGGGCAGGGTGCGATGGTCGAAGACGTGGACGGGAATCGCTACCTCGACTTCATGGCGGGGATCGCCGTTGCGTCGACCGGCTACGGTCATCCCAAAGTCGTCAAAGCGGTGCAGGACGCCGCCGCGAAATTCCTGCACATCTGCGGCAGCGACTTTTACTATGAAAGCTTCGCTGCGCTGTGCGAGCGGCTCGCGCAGATCGCGCCCGGGCCGAGCAAGAAGCGCGTGTTCCTGTCGAACTCGGGGACCGAAGCAGTCGAGGGCGCGATCAAGCTCGCGCGCCATTCGACGGGCCGGCCGGCGATCATCGGGTTCCTGGGCGCGTTTCACGGCCGCAGCTACGGCGGGCTGAGCCTCACCGCGAGCAAGGCGGTGCAACGCTCGGGATTCGCGCCGTTCGTGCCGGAAATCCACCATGTGCCCTACGGCTATCGCTATCGCTGCGAGTACTGCAGCCGCGAATCCGAGTGCACCAGGCGCTGCACGTCGTGGATCGAGCAGGAGCTGTTCGTGAAAAAGGTCCCGCCGGAGAGCGTCGCCGCGATCTTCGTCGAGCCGATTCAGGGAGAAGGCGGCTACGTCGTCCCGCCCGCTGGATACCTGCGGGAGCTGCGCGAGATCTGCGACCGCCACGGGATCCTGCTCGTGTGCGACGAGGTGCAAAGCGGCATCGGACGCAGCGGGAAGATGTGGGCGTGTGAATACGAAGGGATCGAGCCCGACATCCTGCTGTCGGCCAAGGGCCTGGCCAGCGGCATGCCGATCGGCGCGATCATCGCCAAAGAGTCGGTCATGAAGTGGAAGCCCGGCGCCCACGGGACCACGTTCGGCGGGAATCCGGTGTCCTGCGCCGCCGCCCTGGCCACGCTCGATATCGTGCAACAGGAGCTGCTGCCCAACGTCAACAAGATGGGCGAGCGTCTGATCAAGGGCGCGCGCCGGCTGCAGGAGAAGTACGCCGCGATCGGCGACGTGCGCGGGCGCGGGCTCATGGTCGGGGTCGAGTTCGTGAAGGACCGCGCCACGCGCGAGCCCGCCACCGACATCCCCCGCGAGCTGGTGAACCGCGCCTTCACGAAAGGCTTGCTGCTGCTTGGCTGCGGCAAGAGCTCGCTTCGGCTGGCGCCGCCGCTGGTCGTGGACGAGTACGACGTCGACACCGCGCTTCGCATCATCGACGAAACCTTGCATGAAATGAGTGATTGAGCTGACGGCTGACGGCTCAAAGGTCCTTTCGATGCAGGCAGCCGTAGCTCGCTACGTGCGGGACGGCGACGTGGTCGTCATCGAAGGATTCACCCATCTCATCTGCTTTGCCGCCGGCCACGAGATCATTCGCCAGCGGCGCCGCGATCTCACGCTGTGCCGGCTCACGCCCGATCTCATTTACGACCAGATGATCGCAGCCGGTTGCGCCCGGAAGCTCGTGTTCTCGTGGGCGGGGAATCCGGGCGTGGGCTCCTTGCACGCGTTCCGCCGCGCGGTCGAAGGCGGGCAGCTCGAAATCGAGGAATACTCGCATTTCGGGATGGTGGCGCGGTTTCTCGCCGGCGCGGCGCGCCTGCCGTTCTGGACGCTGCGCGACTACGCCGGCACCGATCTGCCGCAGGCCAACCCGCGCATCAAATCGGTCAAGTGTCCCTACACCGGCGAGAACCTGGCCACGGTGCCGGCCCTGAATCCGGATGTGACGATCGTGCACGCGCAGCGCGCCGACGCGCAGGGCAACACCCAGGTCTGGGGCTTGCTCGGCGTGCAAAAAGAAGCGGCGTTCGCGTCGGAGCGCGTGATCGTGGTCGTCGAAGAGCTGGTGGACGAGCGCGTGATTCGCTCGGACCCGAATCGCACGCTGATTCCGGCGGCCGTGGTCAGCGCGGTCGTGGTCGAGCCCTGGGGCGCGCATCCCTCGTATGCGCAAGGCTATTACGACCGGGACAACGACTTTTACGTGAGCTGGGAGGAGATCTCCCGCGAGCGGACCCAGCTCGCGAACTACCTGGATGAATTCGTGCACGGCGTGCGCGATCGCACCGAGTACATGCAGAAGCAGCCGCGCCTGGCGGAGCGGCTGAAGGCGGGCGAACAGCTCAGCGCCGGAGTGAACTACGGCTTCTGATTTCACGCCGGACGAGATGATGGCCGCCGTTGCCGCGCGCGAGCTCGTCGATGGGGAAGTCGTGTTCGTCGGGATCGGGTTGCCGAACCTCGCGTGCAACCTCGCGCGCCGCACCCACGCACCCAACCTCGTGCTGATCTACGAATCGGGCGCCGTGGGGGCGACGCCATCTCGGCTGCCGGTGTCGATCGGCGATCCGGCTCTGGTCACCGGCTCGCTGATGGTCTGCGGGATGGCCGATGTCTTTCAGCTGTTTCTCCAAAACGGCCGGATCGAGGTGGGTTTTCTGGGTGGCGCGCAGGTGGACCGGCAGGCGAACATCAACACGACCGTGATCGGCTCGTATGCCAAACCCACGGTGCGGCTTCCAGGCTCCGGCGGCGCCGCCGAGATCGCCCTGCACGCCCGGCGCATCCTGATCGTTGCCAAGCTGTCGCCGCGCTCCTTTCCCGAGCGCGTCGACTTCCTGACCAGTCCAGGGCAGCGCGTCGCGAAGGTGATCACCGATAAAGGCGTACTCGAGCGCGACGCGAAGAGCGGCGAGCTCGTGCTGGCCGCGCTGTACCCTGGAACGGACGTTGCCCAAGTCCAGGCTGGTGTAGGTTGGCCGCTGCGTGCACGACCGGAGCTCACGCGCCTCGATCCGCCCAGCACGGCGGAGCTCCAGCTGCTGCGCGAAGTGCTCGATCCCAAGCGGCTGTATCTCAGGTCATGATGCTCGCACTGGCGGGGGCACTGCTCGCGCTGCAGGGGCCGGAAGCCGACTCGCTGACCATGCGCGTGCGCCAGCTCGCGGACAGCTATCTGGTCGCGTACTTCGAGCAACATCCGGACGAAGCGACACTGGATGGCGCGGCCAATGCCCGCCACGACCGCCTGCCGGACAATTCCCCGGAATCGCTGGCCCGGTGGCGCGAGCGTGAAGATGCGTGGCTTGCGGCACTGAAGCGCATCAATCCGAAGCGCGTCACCGGCCGGCCCGAATGGATCGCGTACGGAATCATGCGCGACGCGCTCGAAGGCTCGATCGCGACCCGCGTGTGCAGCTTCGAGCTCTGGAGCGTCGCGCACACGGGCGGCGGCTGGCTCTCGACCATCACCTCGCTCGCGGCGCTGCAGCCGGTGGGCAGCGATAGCGCGCGCGCGCAGGTGCTGGCGCGCTGGCGCGCCATTCCCCGGTACATCGCGACCGAAACGGTGAATCACCGCGAGGGGTTGCGGCGCAAATACACCGCGCCGCGCGGGAACGTCCAGATCGCCATGAGCGAGCTCGACACACTGCTCGCCACGCCGGTCGACCAGTCACCGCTGTACGATCCCGCGCGCCGCGACTCCGCCCCGGGATTCGGGCGCGAGCTCGCGCAGGTCATCGAGCAGCAGATCCTGCCCGCCATGCGCGGCTACCGTGAGTTTCTCGCGACGGAGTATCTGAGCCGCGCACGGACGGCGATCGGCGTATCAGCCAATCCCCATGGATCGGCCTGTTACAAGGCCGCAATCCGGGCAACCACCGGCTTGACTCTCTCGCCCGATTCGATTCACAACATCGGGATCGCCGCCGTCGAGAAGGGGCTCCTCTCGATGCGCGCCATCGCGCAGGGTTCACTGCGCAGCGGCGACCCTGCGGCACTGCTCGTGCGTCTGCGCCGGGACACGACCTACACGTTCCGCACCCGCGAGCAGATGCTCGAGACCGCCCGCGACGCGGTAGCGCGTGCGCGGATTGCGATGCCGCGCTGGTTCGGCCGGCTCCCGCGGGCGCTTGTCGTGGTGGAACCGTATCCGGCGTTTCGGGAGCGCCAGAGCGTCGGAGAGTGGAATCCACCGGCCGAGGACGGCAGCCGGCCCGGGATCTACTACCTCTCGACGTACGACCCGCGGCATAAGTCGCGCGCCGATCTCGAGCCGCTCTCGTTCCACGAGACGATTCCGGGCCACCACCTCCAGGGCACTATCGCGCTGGAGCGCGGCGATTCGATACCGGCCATCGGCCGCTACTTCTGGTCCCCCGGCATGGGCGAGGGGTGGGGCGAGTATGCCGAGCAGCTCGCCGACGAGATGGGGCTGTATTCGTCGGACGTGGAGCGATTCGGCATGATTGCCGACCTCACGCTGTCGGCCACGCTGCTCGTGGTCGACACCGGCATCCACGCGCTCGGCTGGACGCGCACGCAGGCGATCGACTACATCCGCGAGCAAACGCACGTGCCGCTGCTGCGCGCCGAGGTGGTCGTCGACCGCTATCCCGTGTGGCCGGCGCAGGGCTTGTCGTATGGACTGGGCCGGCTGGAGATCCTGCGATTGCGAGCCTTTGCCCAAAACAAATTGGGCCGGAAGTTCGACATCCGGACCTTCCACGACCGCGTACTGGAAAACGGCGCGGTGCCGCTGCCGGTGCTGCGCGCGGCGATCGAGCGATGGGTCGACGAGTCGCGCTAGCGTTCTTGCTGTGTCCCGGCGCACTGGCGGCGCAGCGCGAAGCGGTTCTCAAACAGGTCGACGTCCCGCATGCGTATTACTGGCGCGAGATGTACGTCCCGCAGGTCACGAGCGGCCCCAGCGCGGTGACCTGGTCGCCCGACGGTACGGAGCTGATCTACTCGATGGACGGGTCGCTGTGGCGTCAGCGCATCGGCGTCGGCGTCGCGCGACAGCTGACCTCGGGCCCGGGATACGACTATCAGCCCGACTGGTCGCCCGACGGCCGGTCGGTGGTGTTCACGCGCTATGCGCGCGACGCAATCGAGCTGCACCAGCTCGACCTCCAGTCGGGCGCTGTCACCGCGCTCACCGAGAACGGCGCAGTGAACCTCGAGCCGCGTTGGTCACCCGATGGCAGTCGAATCGCGTTCGTCTCGACGCTGTTCAATCGGCGCTGGCACGCCTTCGTCCTGAGTCGCGAAGCGACGAAGGATCTGCTTTTCGGGACTTCGCCGGTGCGCCTCACCGAGGACAACGACAGCAAGCTCCCGCGCTACTACTACAGCCGCTGGGATCATTACATCTCGCCCGCGTGGTCGCCGGACGGGAAGGAGCTCGTGCTCGTCTCGAATCGCGGCCAGATCCATGGCAGCGGCGGGTTCTGGCGCATGGAAGCCCGGCCCGGAGCGCCGCTGCGCGAGCTGCGCTACGAGGAAACGACCTGGAAAGCGCGGCCCGATTGGTCGCCTGACGGGACGCGCATCGTCTACAGCTCCTACCTCGGCCGCCAATGGAATCAGCTCTGGATCATGCCGAGTGCGGGCGGCGATCCGTTCCCGCTGACCTATGGCGAGTTCGACGCGACCGCGCCGCGCTGGTCGCGCGATGGGAAGCGGATTGCGTTCATTTCCAATGAAGCTGGAAACACGGCGCTGTGGGTCGTCGACGTGATCGGCGGCCGGCGGCAGGCCGTCGTGCCTGGAGAGCGCCGGTACCGCGATTCCGTGGGGACCCTGCAGCTCGAAATCCGCGACGCCGCCGGGCGGCTGATACCGGCCCGCGTGTCGGTCACCCGGGAAGGCCGCGGCTACGCACCGCCCGATGCCTGGCGCCACGCCGACGAAGCCTTCGATCGTGCCGAGCGCCGGTTCGAATATCCCTACTTCCACGCGAATGGAACGGCGGACCTCACCGTCCCGGCGGGACCGGTGCATGTCGAGGTGTGGCACGGTCCTGAGTTTCGCGTGTTTCGAGGGCGGTTCACGGTGCCGTCCGGCGGGAGCGTCGTGCATCGCGTGCTGCTCGAACGGCTCACCGACCTTCCCGCGCGCGGTTGGTGGAGCGGGGACGTGCACGTGCACATGAACTACGGCGGCGCCTACCGCAACACGCCGCGCCAGCTCGCGTTTCAGGCTCGCGCCGAAGACCTGCACGTCGTCCAGAACCTGATCGTCAACAAGGAGCAGCGGATCCCGGACAT
>DASTDR010000356.1:0-2753 GCA_035710265.1 Gemmatimonadales bacterium
CCCCAAGCAGGGTCCTTCGCGTCGCGCGCTGCGCGCGCTCCGCTCAGGATGACATGCGTGTTGGCTTCTTCAAGTAGAGGGAAGGGAATAGTAGGGCGACCCCAGGATGTCGATTTCGTGCACCCCCGTTCGTCGTCTTGATGAGGGGAGGGCGAATGACCCTTCCCACCCCGCCATATGGAGGACGCATGCGCGTCATGGTGATCGTGAAGGCGACGAAGGAGAGCGAGGAGGAGACCACCCCCCTCGGCATGCCAGGCGCCGCCGAGATGTTCGCGGCGATGGAGAAGTACAACGAGGAGCTGGTAAAGGCCGGGATCCTGCTCGCCGGCGACGGGCTCAAGCCGAGCAAGTTCGGGAAGCGGATCCACTTCAGCGGCGCCAAGCGGACGGTGACCGACGGTCCCTTTGCCGAGACCAAGGAGCTGGTGGCGGGCTACTGGGTCTGGCAGGTGCGGTCGATGGAGGAGGCGGTCGAGTGGGCCAAGCGGTGTCCGAACCCGATGCCGGGGCCGAGCGACCTCGAGATCCGTCCCCTGTGGGAGGCGGAGGATTTCGATCCCAAGATCGCGGCACAGGTGAGCGCCTTCGACGAGAAGGTCAATCGGGGGAAGTGAACGCTGCTGCGGAGTTCGCGGCCCATTTCCGACGGCCCACCCGGACTCTATGGCTGTCCGAACACCCTGACAGGAGTCCCCGTTTGATAAAATCCTGTTCCGGATCCCAGCTGTCCTGTCTGATTGTAGCCCCAGCAGTAGGCGCCGGCCGCTGTGATCGCGCATGAATGCCAGCCGCCGGTGATGACGGCAGTGCCGCTCAATCCGACCGGGACCGGCACAAAAGCCTGCGTGCCTGCGTTCGGCCCCACCTGACCATTCTGGTTTCCGCCCCAGCAGTAGATGTCACCGGACGTCGCGCGAGCGCAGGTATGGTTGTAGCCTCCAGAGATTGCGGTAAAGGTCACGCCACCGGCGCGAACCGAGTCGGGGGCGTTCTGCTGAGACGCACTCGAACTGTCGCCGAGTCGGCCGTCCAGGGCGGGGCCCCAGCAGTACGCGGCGCCGGCAGCGGTGATGGCGCATGTATGGTAGTTCCCGGACGCAATCGTGACGAACTTCAAGCCGCCGGCCACGGGTGCCGGCGCATTGCGATCTGTCGTAGTGCTGTCCCCCAGGTTGCCGAAATAGTTGGATCCCCAACAGTACGCCGTGCTGTCCGAGGCGATGCCGCACGTATGTTGAGAACCGGCTGAGAGCATTGTGAAAGACAATCCACCCGCGACGGGCAGGGGCGTTGCGCTTGTCTGCGGAGAGTTGGATCCCGTACCCAGCTCGCCATAAAGGTTGGTGCCCCAGCAGTAGGCGGTTCCTCCGGACTCGATGCCGCACGTGTGGTCGTATCCAATCGTTATCGAGGCGAAATGCAGTCCGCCCGTCACAGCGACTGGAACGGTGTCGGGGTTGAAATCACCAACGCCCAGCTGTCCTGACCCGTTTCCACCCCAGCAATACGCGGTGCTGTCGGCGGTCAGCCCGCAGGTGTGAGTGCGTCCCGCCGCCAGCTGCCGGAAGTGACGTCCCCCAGCGACGAAGAGCGGTGCCGCCACGACCGTGCGCACGCCGGCTCCGAGCTGCCCGAACAGACCGTCTCCCCAACAGGCAGCCGTGCTGTCACGATCGATGCCGCACGTGAAATCCTCGCCGGCAACGAGCGCGGTGAGCTGCGTGGTCCGCACCGTGACGCGTGCGACGCCCGACGTCCCGTCGAGGACGACGGTGGCCCGAACGTCGGCGGAGCCCAGGGCCACTGCCTGCACCGAATCGAAGGTTATGCGTGCGACGGCAGTATTGAGACTCGTCCAGGTGAGACGCCGCCCGGTAATTGCGACGCCGCTCGAATCGAGGAGCGTCGCGCTGAGCGGCACGGTTGACGGGAGGACGAACGCGATCGGATTCACGAGCACCGTCGCCACTGGACGCAGCACCTTCAGAGAAGTCTGCGCGGCCACGGTGTCATACTGTGCCCGAACCGTCACGATGCCTGACGCGCGGGCGGTCAGGAGGCCAGTGGGCGAAATCGTCGCCAACGTCGTATCCGATGTGGACCAGTTCACTGTCTGCCCTGTGATGTGTCGCCCCAAGAAATCGAAGAGTGTTGCGGTGAACTGGCGCGTGCGTCCGGCCACGAGCGAATCATTTCTTGGAGCGATCGTCAGTGAATCGGCGACGGGGTGATGCGTGAATCTGAGCGGGACGTGCGCAAATCCGGCTCCGTCGAGATATCCCTGGATCGCGGTATCTGACAGGATTTGGCCCGCGAACACGGGGGACGCCAAACTGGAGGCGGTAAGCGTCAAGCTGACGGAGCCCGCGGAATCGGTTCCGGTTACGGTGAACGGTATCGTGCCGCCGGTGATGTTCGGCCCGGTGACGGAGCCGACGCCGGCGATTGGGCCCACGCGGGTCGTGACGAGCACAGACTCGGCCAAGGCCAAGGTCATGACGAAATCGGGTCCATTCGCAGACCACGACCCGTTTGCCGGTCCGAGCATTCTCTGGGGCGGCGGTGGAGGCGGCGGGGGCGGCGGGGGGGTGGGTCCAGCAGAGTCCTTTGCGCAGGCCGCGATTCCGAGGGCGATGAGCAGCAAGCGGGTGCGAGGTGTGCGACGGTCACTCACGGCAGATCTCCACGCAGGACAGAGAGGAACGCTCAACGCCTCTCGGGTCGCGAATATCTGAAGATCGGCCGCCGGC
>DASTDR010000357.1:0-25769 GCA_035710265.1 Gemmatimonadales bacterium
CGTCAGGATGGGATAGCCGGTTTTCCCACGGCCCTGCTCGCCCCCGATACCACTCGCAAGCTCTGGCAGGTTTCCTCCCTGGCCAGGCACACGGGAGTGAAGCCGGGGATGACGGTCAGCCAGGCGATTGGCCTCTGTCCCGCGCTGCGGCTGATCGAGCCCGATCCGGTTCATTACGACGAGCAGTACGCGCACCTGCTCTCGGCACTGACGGAGGTAAGTCCGGTCGTCGAGGCTGCCGAATTGGGGCTCGCCTACGTGGGCGTCGATGGACTGCAGGGCATCTATGGGTCGGCGGGAAAGATCATCGAAGCGCTTAGACAGGCCGTCAGACCGTCCGACCGTCCGACCGTTCGACTGGGTTGGGGAGTTGGGAAATTCACCGCTTGGGTGGCCGCAAGCCGCGCCAAGCCGAGCGAAGCGGTTGTAGTTCCTCTGGGGGAAGAACGGAATTATCTCGCTTCCCAACCCATCGCTGTTCTGCCACTCGATACCGACATCCATCGCCGGCTGCGCCGGCTCGGCATTCGCACCCTGGGCGCGCTCGCCGCGCTGCCGGAAGCGGCCATCACGGCGCAATTCGGCGCAACGGGAAAACGGCTCTGGCAACTGGCCGCCGGCCGCGTCGTCGAGCGCGTACAGGGACGGGTCGAGCCGGAGCCGATTGCTGCCGCGCTCGCGTTCTTCTCTCCCGTCGGCGAACGCGAGTTGCTCGTGCATGCGATCGACCGGCTGATTGCGCGCGCGCTCAAGCATCCACGCCGCATCGGCTGGCGCGTGCATGCGCTGCGCGTGCGCGCCGAGCTCGAGGGCGGCGGCTCGTGGCTCACCGCCCATCTGCTCAAGGAGCCGACTGCCGACGCCGCGCGCATCGCCGCGCCGCTGCGAGTGCGGCTCGAGCAGTCGCCGCCGGTCGGCGGGGTGGAACGTCTCGTCCTCGAGTTCACCGGTTTCGTTCCGGGGACGACGGAGCTGCAGTTGTTCGCACGCGATGCGCAGGCCGCCGCGCGCGCGGGACAGCAGCGCGCATTGCGCAGTGCCGCGCGTGAGATCCGGCTGCGTGTCAAGCGCGCCGTCCTGTATCACATCATCGAGGTCCAGCCATGGTCGCGCCTGCCCGAGCGCCGCTACGCACTGATCGACTACGAGCCGTAAACGAGCCGAAAAAGGCGGCGGTCGAATTGGATGAACGGGGAGTCCCGGTATCGATTCGGCGGTCAAACTGCAACAACGGCGGTCAGGAAGAAAAGGCGGCGGTCGTCGAGACAATCCTGGAATCCTGGCGGATCGATGACGAATGGTGGAGAAAGCTCATCTCACGTCGCTACTTCGCGGTGATACTCGAGGGAGGTGCGCGTGTCGTCCTTTTCGAAGATCTCGTCACACAAGAATGGTTCATACAGACCGCCTGACCGCCGCGACCGCCGCCGTTGCTTTTTGACCGCCTTGACCGCCGCATTTGTCTCTTGACCGCCTACGCAGAGCTCCACTGCCACTCCGCTTACTCCTTCCTGGATGCAGCCTCCCCGCCCGATGAGCTGCTTGCCGAAGCTCATCGTCTGGGATATTCCGCCCTCGCGCTGACCGACCGCAACGGCGTCTACGGCTCGCTCGCATTCGCGCATGCGGCTGTGCCACTCGGCATTCAGGCGATCACCGGCGCCGCCGTCACGCTGAGTGATGGGGCGGAGCTCATCCTGCTCGCCGAGACTTCGCAGGGATACGCGAACCTGTGCCGGCTGCTCACCCAGGCGCACCTTGGCGCCGAGCGGCTCGATCCGCGGCTGACCCTCGAGGCGATCGCGGAGCGGCAGGAGGGGCTGATCATTCTCTCTGGCTCCCGCCGCTACGGATTGTTACCGAGGACCCTCGAGACAGAGGGGCTCATCGCCGCCCGAAAGCTTGCCGATCAATGCCAAGCGATGTTCGGGCGCGACCGGTTCTATGTGGAAATCCAGAGAAATCGGGTGCGTGGCGATCTGGGAGTCAGTCGTGCGTTGATCGACATGTCGGAAGACGTACAACTTACCGTCGTAGCGACGGGCAACATTCACTACCACACCCGCGCCCTGCATCGCCTCCATGATATCATGGTGGCGATCCGCCATCGAACCACACTCGACGGCTCTCATCGGGTCAGAAATCCGAACAGCGAATTCTACTTGCGGCCACTGGACGAAGTCGTGTCGCTGTTCGCTGACTGTCCGGATGCTGTCGCCACTACTTGGGCCATCGCGGAGCGCTGCCAAGCGTTCGATATCACTCGCGACCTCGGCTACAGCTTCCCTGACTTCCGTGGCTCCGAGCGCGCGCCCGCGCTCCAGGCCCTGGCCGAGTTGTGCGTCACCCGGCTGGTCGATCGCTACCCTCCCGGCTCCATCTATCACGCCCAGGCCGTGCGCCGGCTCGACGAGGAGTTGAAGCTGATCGATCACCACAAGCTCTGCGGCTTCTTTCTCGTCTACCACGACCTGTTCGACCTCGCCCGCGAGGTGGCGGTTGACGTCCGCCGCGGCTCCCGGCGCGCCAGCGGCAACCTGCTGCCGGGCCGGGGGCGCGGCTCATCGGTCTCTTCCATCGTCTGCTACCTGCTCGGTCTGTCGCACATCGATCCGATCGCGAACAAGCTCTTCCTCGGCCGATTCCTGAACGAGACGCTCGCGTCCGTTCCCGACATCGACCTCGATTTCCCGCGCGAAATCCGAGAGGAGCTGATCCGGCGCGTCTATACGCGCTATGGCAGCGAGCACGTCGCACTCGTCTGCTCGTTCCCGACCTACCGGCTGCGCTCGGCGGTGCGCGAAATCGGCAAAGCGCTCGACCTGCCACTCGGTGAGATCGAGCTGGTGGCAAAACTCGCGGACGGACGGGCGGACGGTCTGACGGACGAGATGGAAAAACTGCCGGGATTCGAAGGCCGCAAGGATGCCCCCTTGTGGAAGAACCTGTGCCAGCTTGCGCACGAGATCCGCGGGCTGCCCCGCCACGTGTCGCAGCATCCCGGCGGCATGATCATCTCGTCACGGCCTCTGGTCGAGCTGGTGCCGCTCGAGCGTGCCGCGATGGAAGACCGAGTCGTGTGCCAGTGGGACAAGGATTCCTGCGACGACGCGCGCTTCATCAAGATCGATTTTCTCGCCCTCGGCATGCTGTCGCTCGTTGAGGAGTGCGTCGAGCTGATCGCGCGCCGCACGGGGAAACCACCGGATCTGTCACGGATCGATTTCGAGGACACGGGCGTCTACGACCGCATCTGCGCGGGGGACACGATCGGACTCTTTCAAATCGAGAGTCGCGCGCAGATCCAGATGATCCGCCGCAGCCGCCCGCGCAACCTCGAAGACCTCGCGGTCGAAGTCGCGATCGTGCGTCCAGGGCCGATTGTCGGCGGCGCGGTGAACCCATACGTCAGGCGGCGAGAGGCGGCGAGAAAAGCGGCGGCGGCGGGGCGGCCGTATGAACCCCCAGTTGACCACCCTCTACTTCGCGACTGTCTCAATGAGACCCTCGGCGTGATTCTCTATCAGGACCAGGTACTCCAGGTGTGCCAGGCACTGGCCGGATTCACGACAGGACAATCCGAGGCGCTGCGCCGCGCGATGAGCCGCCGCCGCTCGCACGATTTGATCGCCGGATTCTGGGAGGAATTCCGTCAGGGCGCGTTGGCGCGCGGCGTTCCCGAAAAGACCGCGGAGAAGGTGTTTGGCCAGGTGATCGCGTTCAGCGAATTTGGATTTCCGAAATCACACGCGGCCGCGTTCGGCTTGCTCGCCTACCAATCTGCCTGGCTGAGGCACTACCACCCGGTCGAGTACTACGTCGCACTCTTCAATAATCAGCCGATGGGGTTCTACTCGATCGACGCTCTGGGCCGCGACGCGGTGCGCAACGGCATCGAGATGCGGCTGCCGGATATCAATCAGAGCGATGTTTGGTGCACGGTTGAACGGGAAACGGGAAACGGGAAACGGGAAGCGGCAGCGCTCCGAATAGGGCTCGGATTCATTCGTCATTGGAGTGAAGAGACCGCAACAACTACAGTCGAAGAACGGGAGAAGAATGGTCCGTTCAAAAGCGTCGGGGACTTCGTCCGGCGCGCGCCGGCCAAGCTCAAGCGCACTGCGATCGAGGCGCTGATGTGGGTAGGTGGCTGCGACTGCTTTGGCCTCACCAGGCGGGAGCTGCTCTGGCAGGTCGGCTTGTGGCTGCCCCCCAAAGCCTCCCGCTCCGGCGATGGTAGAGGCCGTCGCCAGCTCGAGCTGGCGCTGAACCACCCCCATGAACAGCTCCATTTCGGTGGTTTGGCCGCCGCGGAGCGCCTCCTGGCCGAGTATGCCACCCTCGGGTTCTCGGCGAGCGGTCACCCTTTGTCGTTGGTACGTAAGGCTTTACCATCTGACCTGACGCTGAACCGGGATTTGGACAAACTGAAGGCCGGGACCACCTGTCTGGTTGCCGGCCTCGTCGTCGCCCGCCAGCGGCCTGAGACCGCCAAGGGCACGGTGTTCCTGCTGGTCGAGGACGAGACGGGGATGACTAATGTCATCGTGCGAACCGATGTCTACGACCGGTTTCGCGCGGCGATCCGGGGGGAGCCGTTCGTGCTGGTGCGCGGCAAACTCGCCAAGGACGACGGTACAGTGAACGTGCTGGCGGAGGAGGTACGAGGACTCCAATGCGACATCAAATCTCCAGAACCAGCTCCCAAAATGCCCGCCGCATTCAGTTTTTTGCGAGCGATGCGGCGCGTTGCACCCGATTCCAAAGACTGGGGATAGCGCTCCTCTCCCTTCTCAGTGCCTGCGGCGGCAAGCCCGAGCCCGAGAACACCACGCCCGCAGTTGTGGCACCCCCGCCGCCGCCGCCGGCCGCGCCGCGGCCAACCGACAGCCCGCTCCGCCTGCTGGCCGTCAACGGCACCAGGCTCGCCTATCGCCTCAGCGGCGACAGCGGAGCCCCCGTCGTGTTCGTGCACGGTTCGTTCAGCGACTACCGCTCCTGGCGCGGGCAGGAGAATGCATTCTCCCGCGTGTTCAAGGTCCTGGTCTATAGCCGCCGCTACCATCGGCCCAACCCGCAGGTCGCTGACACGAATCAGGCCTATTCACCCAAGGTGCATGCGGAGGACCTGGCCGCGCTGTTACTGACGCTCGACCTCGCCCCGGCGCACATCGTGGGATCGTCGTACGGGGCGTACGTCGCGCTCGCGCTCGCCCGCGATCATCCGAACCTCGTCCGGTCGCTGGTCCTGGCTGAGCCCCCGATCGTTTCGCTGCTGACCATCTCGGAAGCGGGCGACGCGGAGCGACGCTCCTTCTTTCTTAGTGTGCTCGATCCGACGCGGCGCGCGTTCGCCCGGGGCGATTCGGTCGGTGCCCTGCGCGCCTTCTATGATGGGCTGAATGGCCGCGGCCAGTTCGACAACCTGCCCGCGACGACGCGGGCCGATCTGCTGACCTACTCGTTCGAGCTGCGGCAGGAAATGCTCGCGAACCGGGAGCAGTACTATCCGCCGGTGTCGTGCGGCGAGCTCGGCCGCGTGACCACGCCGGTGCTGCTGGTGCGTGGCGCTCAGAGCCCGCCCGTGTTTCAGATTATCAGTGACGAGCTCGCGCGCTGCCTGCAAAGCGATACGACTGCGGTGATCCCCGGCGCCGGTCACCCGCCGCACCTGGCGAACCCGGTTTATTACAATCAGACGGTGGGACGCTTCCTGGCATCCCACTAGCCGGGGGTGGCAGTTATGCTTTCAGGGTGAGACGGTTCCACCTCCTGGCCGCGCTGCTTGTCATCGCACCCCCGCTCACCGCGCAGAGCCGCAGCGCGGAGCTTCTTGCCGCCGCGCGCGGGCACATCGCCGCGCAGCAGTGGGACAGCGCCGACGTTGAGCTGACCGCAGCGCTCGAAACCGCGCCCTACATCATGGACAGCTCCTGGGCCTACATCTGGCGCGGGGTGCTCGAGTATCAGCAGGGACGAATCCAGCTTGCACGCGTCAGCTTTCGACGCGCCCTGGCGCTCCATCCCGATCCTGGAATTCGTGCACTCGATACGATCTCGATCGGGCTCGCCAATCTCTACGAGCGCGAGTTCCGCGCAATCCGAACGTTCCGCACCTGGGATCTCGATCAGCCCGCGCGCTGGACGACTCGGCCGGACTTCGTGTATCCGGGGGGGCCGGCTCCCCGCCGCCCGTCCGGCGAGGCGATCGTCCGCGTCATCGTCGATACGGCCGGTCGTGTCGACGCCCGGCATTTCGAGCTCATCGCGATTCCCGACTCGGCGTTCATTGCACCGTTGCAACAGATGATCGCCGGCGTCGCGTTCAGCCCGGCGCGCATCGCGGGCAAGCCCGTGCGCAGCCTGCTCTATTACCGGATCGATATCGTTCCGCCCGCACCGTGCGATCCCATCCGCCTCATCGAGCGCGCGCGCGCCGAGCTGCGCGCCGGCCGTCCGGACGGCGCCCTCACTCATCTCGAGGAGGCGGTCGACTCCGTGAATCGAGCGACGCCCGCGATCCGGGTCTATGCGGAGCTCGTGCAGGGGATCGCGTGGCAGGCCAAAGGGGACCGGGCGCGGGCCACGAGTACCTTCGACGCGGCGCTCACGCGGTTCGATCAACTGCGGATGCAAGGCGTGGATTTCGCGCCGTTCTTGCGTAGCCTCGCCGATTCCATCCGCTTGACAGCCCGGCGAGAATGAAGGGATGACAACCCAAGTCGCGACGCTCGCCGGCGGCTGCTTCTGGTGCCTCGAAGCCGTTTTCGAACAGCTCAACGGCGTGAAGCAGGTCACGTCGGGCTACGCCGGTGGGCACGTCGCCAACCCGAGCTATGAAGCGGTGTGCACGGGGACGACGGGACACGCGGAAGTCACGCAGATCACATTCGATCCCGAGGTCATTTCTTTCCTCGATCTGCTCAGGGTGTTTTTTGTGATCCACGATCCCACCACCGTCGATCGCCAGGGCGGTGACGTGGGCACTCAGTATCGCTCCGCAATCTTCTATCACGACGACGAGCAGCGCCGGACGGCGGACGAATTGATCCGCGAGCTCGAGGCCGAGCACGTGTTCGACGATCCGATCGTGACGAAGCTCGAGCCGCTGAAGGCGTTCTATCCCGCCGAGGAGTATCACCGGGAGTACTACAGGAGGAACCCCAACCAGCCCTACTGCCGCGCGGTGATCGCGCCGAAGGTGGCGAAGCTGCGCAGCAAGTATCTTGCAAAGCTGAAGCAGGGGGCGTGAGCTTCTTTCGCAGCCGGCGGCGCGCCACGCTTCGCGCGACGCCGTTCCCCAACGCTTGGCGCGACATCATCCAACGCAACGTCCCGCTGTTCGAGCGGTTGCCGCTTGTAGACCAGACCGAGCTGTTGGGACACGTGCAGGTGTTTCTCGCCGAGAAGCATTTCGAAGGCTGCGGTGGACTCCAAATCACCGACGAGGTCCGCGTCACGATCGCAGCCCAGGCCTGTGTGCTGCTGCTGCATCGTGACGCTGACTACTACCCACGCCTGACATCCATCCTCGTGTATCCGGCCACATATGTCCTGTCCGACGAACGCGCCCTCGGGGGCGGGCTGTGGGAGGAAGTCGAGCACGCCGTGGATGGCCATACGCAACAGGGACTCGGGGCCGTCGTGCTGACCTGGGATGCGGTGGCGCGTGGTGCGAGCGCCCTGCGTGACGGCCATAACCTCGTGCTCCACGAGTTCGCGCATCAGCTCGACTTCGAGGATGGCTCGACCGACGGTGCGCCCTGGTTGGATTCGCGCCGGCAGTACCGCACCTGGGCGCGCGTCCTCAGCAGCGAGTTCGAGGCTTTCCGGACGGCTACAGACGCGGGCGAACCGACACTGCTCGATGCGTATGGCGCAACGGATCTGGTCGAGTTCTTCGCCGTGGCGACGGAGTTCTTCTTCGAACGGCCGCACGAGATGCGAGCGAAACACCCCGCACTGTACGAGCAGCTGCAGCACTTCTATCGCCAGGATCCCGCCAGCTTCTAGCCCGCTCGACTTTTTCCCAGGTAGGTACGAACCAGCGGCGCCGGCCGGCGCCGCAGCAGCGCGCCGCGCAGCAGATCGCGTTCTTCGGCGGGCACGTCTACCAGGAACCGCTCCTTCCCTTCGCCTTCCTTCACGACAATCGGTACACCATCCCGGTACAGGACCCGGTTGGTCGTAATCGCGGGGACCACGTCGTCCGGAGTGAGAATTCCCACGAGGTTGAGCGGATCGGCACCGCTGACCGCGATCAGCTCGTCTGCTGCCTGCTCCCGGCGCGTCGTTCTCAGGAGTCCAATGGCCTCCGGCAGGGCATACTGCTCCCCGGAAAAGCCTCCGACAAACCGCCCGCCGCGGATCTCACCCCGCGCTTCCAGCCGGCGGAACACTCGCAGGATGTCGCGCCAGGGCGCGAGCAGCGTCTCCCGCTGCACCAGGCGGCGGAACACGACGCCGTAGCGGCGCAACAACTGCCAGGCGATCGCCTCGGCCACCTGATCTTCCGGAATGGCCGGCCGTGCATGCGTGCGGGACCAACGGCCTGCGTTCTCGACCCCAAACGGAGCAATGCGCCCGCGCCGCCGGTATCCGCCACCAAGCGGACGCCGCCGATCCGAAGGGACGAGCAACGCGCGGAGTCCGGCAAAGCTGTCCGACGAGACCAATCCCCAGGCCACCAGCTCCGCCAGCCCCTTCTCGACTTCGGTCCGGAGCAACCCCGTCGCGTTGACGAGATCACCGAAGAACAGCGCCCCGCGCGTGTCGAACGCGGCGAGCATCGCCTTGGCCGTGGACGAGAGCGGCAGCGTCGATGGATCGACTTCCGGCAGCCCCGCGCGCCAAACGTCTCCCCGATCGCGGCGGTACAGGGCGATCGGCGTTCCGCGGACAGGACCAGACTTGCGATTGCGATTTGCGGCTTCGGGGGAGGCGCTCTTGACTGCCGTCAGCCGTCCCCACGCGATCTCGCCCGAAAGACACAGGCCATCGAGCCAGAGCGGATCGTAATCCGTCAACCGCGCGGGCAGAACCTCGGATTCCCACGCGCCGGCGGCCAGCTCATAGCCGTCCAACAGATCGAGCACCGCAGCCAGTCCTTCGGGCCCTTCGCCGCGCGAGCCCGTCGCCACGCGCTGCCACTTGAACAGGAAGCGCAGGAAATCGGCCGGGGTGACCGGCTCGATCTCCTTGCGGAGCCGGTCGAGTGTGTAGCGGTGAATGCGCGCCAGCAGCCGGCGCTCGCACCATTCGACCCCGTCCACTCCGGAGGAGAACCGGCCGCGCAGGGCAAAGCCTTCGTGCTCGAGCGCCGCCATCGCGAAATCGATGTCGCTCACCGGCAGGTCGAGCGCGATCGCCACATCAGCGGTCGTCGTGGGACCGACGACCTCGAGCCTCCCGCGCACGAGCTCGCGGATTGCGTCCTCGCGCGTCCAGGTCTTGCCACGGTCGCGCTCGGGTGCGGTCACGACGGGCTCGGCGACCGCATCCGGGAACGCGGCTTGAACGAGCGGCAACCGCTCGGTAGCGACCAGCAGCTTGCCGTTCACGATCGTCGCCCGGCCTGCTTCGACGAGCCTGGTGAAGTCTCCACTCCAGTCCCGCGTCTTCCCCGCCTCGATGCTCGGCACCGCGCCCATGACGAGCAGCGCGTCGTGCAGCTCGTCCGCGTTCTCGGGATCGGGCCACGCCTGCTCTCGCACCAGGTCGATGGCGGCCTGATCGAGCTTCCCGAACTCCTCGGCGGTCTTCACGTCGAGGCCGCGCCGCGTGATGACAGCCTGCGTGCGACGCTCTTCGAGCGGTGCGTCGTCGAGGAAGGCGTAAGGACGTGCGTTGATCACTTCGTGGCACAGCGGTGACGGCTCACTCGTGTCGCGCGCGACCATCGTGAACTGCCCCGCCTCCATCCCCTCGAGCACTTTCTTCAGGCCCGGAAAGTCCATCGCCTCCAGCAGGCAGTCGGCAATCGTCTGATTGACGAGCGGATGGTCCGGGATCTCGCGATCGCCCACCAGGTTCTCCGGACAGGCGAGCTGATCGGGGAATACCGCGGCCACCAGGTCCTCCGCTTCCATACGCTGCAGCGGGGTTGGGACCTTGCGTCCCCCGCGGAACCGCAGCACCGCGAGCGCGCGGGTCGCATTCCAGCGCCAGCGCGTGCCGAACACCGGCGCGTCGAGCATCGCCTGCACCAGCAGGTGCTCGGCCGTCGCCGGCTTGAGGTACTGGAAGACATCCTCGAGCGGGAAACTGTGCTGCGGGCCGAGCGACAAGACGATCGCATCTTCAGTCGCCGCGGCCTGCAGCTCGAAGTTGAAGCTGCGGCAGAACCGCTTGCGCAGCGCCAGGCCCCACGCCCGGTTGATCCGGCTCCCGAACGGCGCATGCAGCACGAGCTGCATCCCCCCCGCCTCGTCGAAGAACCGCTCCAGAACGAGGTTTTTCTGGGTCGGAATCGTCCCCAGGATTTGTCGCGACGCCGCCAGGTACTCGACGATCTGGCGCGCGGCCGCTTCGGCGATGCCGGTGGCTTCGACCAGCCATTGAATCGCCCCCCCCGGCGGCGGGTCGTCGAGCCGGTCCGCGACATCCTGCCGGAGGCGTGACACTTCCTCCGAAAGCTCGTTCGTCCGACCGGGCGCCTCACCGAGCCAGAACGGCAACGTCGGCGGCTGTCCCTTGGCGTCGGCAACGCGAACCTGACCAGACTCGACTTTGACGACCTGATACGACGTATTGCCGAGTTGGAAGATGTCGCCCGGGTTGCTCTCGATCGCGAAGTCCTCGTTGAGTGTGCCGACGAAGGTCTCCGTCGGCTCGAGGATTACGCGGTAGTCGCCGAGATCCGGAATGGCGCCGCCGGATGTGATGGCCGCGAGGCGCGCGCCACGGCGTCCCTTCAGCTTCCTGTTGATGCCGTCGTAGTGAATGTGCGCGCTGCGCCGGCCGCGCCGGGTCGTGAAGCCTTCGGCCAGCATCTGGACGACGTCGTCGAATTCCTTGCGCGCCAGATCCCGGTAGGGATAGGCTGAGCGCACGTGCTCGTAGAGCCGGTCCTCGTCCCACTCCTCACCGGCCGTCGCCGCAACGATCTGCTGCGCCAGGATGTCGAGCGGCTTGTCGGGGATGATCAACTTGTCGAGCCGCCCTTCTTTGGTAGCCCGGAGCATCGCGGTGCACTCGATCAACTCGTCGCGCGAAAGCGGAAAGACGCGCCCTTTCGGGATCGCGCCGAGCCGGTGTCCGGCCCGCCCCACGCGCTGCAGCAGCGTTGCAATCGAGCGCGTCGAGCCGACCTGGATCACCAGGTCCACGCTGCCGATGTCGATGCCCAGCTCGAGCGACGCAGTGGCGACCAGCGCCTGCAGCTCGCCGCGCTTCAACCGCTCCTCGGCTTCGAGCCGCTTCTCGCGCGACAGGCTCCCGTGGTGGCTCGTGATCCGATCGGCGCCAAGCCGCTCGGAGAGCTGCATCGCCAGCCGCTCGGTCAGCCGCCGCGTGTTCACGAACACCAGCGTGGTGCGATGCTGCGTGACCAGCTCGGCGATCCGACTGTTCACCTCTTCCCAAACCTCGGCCGCCATCACCGCCTCGAGCGGCGACGAGGGAATCTCGAGCGCGAGATCCAGGGTCCGGATGTGCCCCGCGTCTACGATGGTGGGCTGCGGCTGACCTGTCCCGACGAGGAACTGTGCGATCTCCTCGATGGGTCGTTGTGTCGCCGAGAGACCGATGCGTTGGGGGGGGGGCCGCTTGCCGATCAGGGCATCGAGCCGCGCCAGAGTCAGGGAGAGGTGGCTACCGCGCTTGTCGCGCGCGACCGCATGGATCTCATCCACAATCACCGTGCGCACCGACCGCAACATCTCGCGGGCGCGCTCGGAAGTGAGAATCAGATAGAGCGATTCAGGGGTCGTAACGAGGATGTGCGGAGGCTGCTTGAGCATGGCCTGCCGCTCGGACTGCGGCGTGTCGCCCGTGCGGACCAGCGTCCGGATCTCCACATCGGGAAGACCCTGCTCCGCCATCTGTGCGCGAATCTCGGCGAGCGGCTCCGACAGGTTCTTCTGGACGTCGTTCGAGAGCGCTTTGAGCGGCGACACGTACACGATCTGCGTCTCGTCACGGAGCTCGCCGTTTAGACCCTGGCGCACCAACCCGTCGATGGCCGACAGGAAAGCGGCGAACGTCTTTCCGGATCCTGTGGGCGCGGCAATGAGCACATCGCCGCCCTGCTGGATTACCGGCCAGGCGCGCCGCTGAGGCTCGGTGGGCTCCGCGAACCGGTTGGCGAACCAACGTTCGATGGCAGGATGAAAGCGAGACAGCGACATAAGACCCGAAATATACCCGAAACTGGCGCCTTGAGAATCTCGTCGGTCAGCTCGCGAGCAGGGACAGTCCGCGTAGCGACATGATCCGCTCGATCGTCTCACCGATTTTGTTGTTGGGGGTCGAGGCACCCGCCGTAATGCCGATCGTCAGCCGCCCCTCCGGCAACCATGCCTCTTGCTTCTGTTCGGTCGCATGAATCCCCACCGGCCGGAACCGGATACTCCCGTCCTGTACGTTTATGCAGGCGGCATCCTCGATGTGATAGGTCGGGACCTTTTCACTGCAGATCGCCGCCAAATGGGTCGTATTGCTCGAGTTATAGCCGCCGATCACGACCATCAGGTCGAGTGGCTCGGCAATCAGTTTGAGTACCGCGTCCTGCCGCTCTTGGGTCGCCGAGCAGATCGTGTCGAACGTGCGGAAATGCTCGTTGATTGCGCTCTCACCCCAGCGGCGCGCCATGCTCTTCCCCACTTCGGCCGCAATGGCGAGCGACTCCCCCGACAGCATAGTCGTCTGGTTCGCGACGCCGATCCGCTGCAAATCCCGATCGGGATCGAACCCCGGCGTCATCTTTCCTTTGAAATGTTCGAGAAACCGCTCCCTGCTCCCTGCTCCATGCTCCTTGCCTTCGATGTAGTCGCAAACCAGGCGCGCCTCGTTCATGTCGCGGACAACCAGGTACTTGCCACCCGCATACTTGCTAACCTGACTCGAGGTTGCCTTGGTCTCTTCGTGGTAGTTCTTCCCGTGGATCAGTGCTGTGAACCCGTCGCGCGCGTACGCCTCCACTCGCTTCCACACGTTCAAGACTGATCCGCAGGTGGTGTCGACGAGCACGCAGCCGGTCTTGCGGAGCCGCTCGAAGTCCCGGACCGTCACGCCGAACGCGGGCAGGATCACCACGTCCTCGGCGGTCACCGAGCTGAAATCGAACTCCCCCTCCCGGCTCTCCGGGCGATGCAGAAACTCGACCCCCATGGCGGCGAGCTTCTGATTGACGTGGGGATTGTGAATGATCTCGCCGACCAGGAACGTGCGCTTCGATGGAAACTTGGTGCGCGTCTCGTAGGCGTACTCGACGGCACGATCGACTCCGTAACAAAAACCAAACTCGCCCGCGAGGCGGAACGTGAGATCACCGACCTCGAGCGCATAGCCGGACGCGCGAATTGCGTCCACCACGCGGCTGTGGTAGTCGGCGGTCAGCGCGCCTTCGATAGCGCCCTTGAGACCGAAGCCTTTGCGGAAGTAGGTCTGCTCCACGGCCCTCAATCTAACCGCACGCCTCGCGCGGCGCGGACGGCATCGAGCACGCGCTGCACCTGCCAGCCATCGCGGAACGTTGCCGGCTCACCCTGCGGAGCGCCGCCACGAATCACGTGCACCATCTCCCGCAGGAGCCGCACGAACGAGCGCGCCCACATGTTGTTCGGCTTGGTTCGTTCCCAGAGATCGTCCTTCGCGGAGATATCTTCGAGCGGTCCGCCGCTCTTGCCGAACTCCAGCTTCGTCTCGCCGCTCAATACGAGGGTGCCCTCGCTCCCCGTCACCTGCCCCGAGTGTCCAGGTCCATGATGCGCGACGGTGCTGAGCGTGATCGTCGCGACGACGCCGGACGCGGTTTGCAGCACGCAGCTCGCGAAGTCATCCGCCGTCACCGGCCGAGCCTGGCCGGTGTCGTCGGTCCGCTGTCTGACGAACGTCTCGACCAGCCCACCTACGAAGCGGATCTCGCTGCCGGACCAGAACCGGCACAGATCGATCAGATGGGAGCCGACCGCGCCGAGGATTCCCCCGCCGCGGGAGGAGTCGAACCACCAGTTCCAGGGCGCGTCGAAGGTCTGGGGCCGGCCGTCGCCCCGCAGGTACGGTTTGAGCGAAAGCTCGATGTGCCGGAGTTCGCCAATCGCGTTCGAGCGGATCAGTTCGCGCACGCGCCGGCGGTTCGGCTCAAAGCGCAATTCGTGGTCGAGCCACGCGATACTGTCGGGATGCTGTTCGGATGCTGCCACCATCTGCGCGGCTTCGAATGCGTCGATCGCCATGGGCTTTTCGCACAGGACGTGCTTCCCCGCCTCGAGTGCGGCGATCGCGTACCGGGCATGCGATTCGGGCGTGGAGGAGACGATGACGAGGTCCACATCCGGCGATCGCGCGAGCTCGACGCCATCATCGAATACCAGCGGCAGTTTGAAATCGCGCGCGACGGCATCGGCGTTGGCCCGCCGCCCGCTCGCGATCGCGACGGGTTTCGTGCCGGGCACGTGCGCGAGACCGGGCAGCTGCACGCGGCGCGCGAATCCCGAGCCGATGAATCCTACGCGAAGGTCGCTCATCGCGCGTATGCGCAGGAGACCGTGTCGCTCCCGATCGGTATGTCACGCGACTCGACGTGCGCGCGAATCCGGATGGCGCTCTCCATGCCGGTCCCGCCGAGCGCGACGCGGACATTGGGTCCCTGACGCACGAGATCGACGCGCCCGCTGTCGAGCGAATAGCCGCGCGGCGTGCCGTGAAGAGAGAATCGAAGCGCAACGATGGCCGCAGGCACGGTCGTGGTGTCCTCGGGGACGACGATCGGCAGCGAGTCCGACGCGAGGCTGTCGCGATAGCGAATGCGCACGAGCACACCGCTGCCGTCGGGGCTCAACGATTCGAGCAGCAATGAGTGCCCGTCGTTGCACCACGAGCTGCTCGCGGGCAGCGATAACCGAACGGTGTCGTTTGGTGGGAATTCGACCGTCGCGTCGAGCCGCAGCGGCGCGGGCTCGGGCTCGTCGGGGCCACAGGCCACGACGAACACCATTGGAATGAGAGCCCTCAGCGCGGTGATGGTGCGACTCCCAGGGATCGGCGCGCCGCATCGGGAGTGAGGGTGTGCGGGGCGAGCGCGGTGATCAGTCCGGCCGGCAGCGCCGTCGGCTTGAGCCGCTTCCGGTCGACGCAGACCAGTACCATCCAGCCGGCGGCGCCGAGCGCGGTGCGGTCCGTCTGGAGCACATCGAAATGCAGCGTGAGCGACTTCGTACCCACCTTGCCGACGTAGGCGGCGATCCGCAGCCGGTCGTCCAAACGAGCCGGCCAGTAGAACTCGCTGTGCACCGCTTTACGCGGAAGGAAAATGTCGTACGCGTCGAACATCCGCGCGTACGCCAGTCCGCAATGCCGGAACATCTCGGTTTCGGCGATCTCGAAGAGACGCACGTAGGACCCGTAAAAAATGATCCCGGCGAAGTCCACGTCCGACCAGCGGACGTACTCTTCAATGACGAACGGAGCGGGAGCTGCGCGGTCGGGGGAGGGCATCCCCCGCAGAAGCTAGGACGCTACGGAGACGCGCGAAAGCCGTCCATGCCATAGGACTTCAGCCGGCGCCACAGCGTGGTGCGGCTGATTCCGAGGCGGCGCGCCGTTTCGGCGAGCTTGCCACTGGTGTCCTGCAGCGTGTCGGCGATGGCCTGACGCTCACGTTCAGCGAGCGTAACAGCGCCCGGCTGCGGGAGGATCGCGGCCTCACCCAGGCTCTGAGCGCCGTTTTTCAGCGAGGAGAACCGGGCACCAAGAGTCTGGAGCTTGTTGCGCACGTCGCCGTTCTGGCCGTCGATGGCCCGGCGGGCGGCGGCATTGGCGTACAGAACGCGGCCCTGTTGGTCGAAGATCACGATGCCCTCACTCACGCTATCGATGACCGCGCGAGCGAGTGGCGAGAAGGCGGCGGGGACGGTGCCCGTAGGAGCGAGTGGTTTGTCGATCATTGGTTGGTGTTTCCTCATACAAATCTCAGGGGTCCAAGGTTTCATTCCGTACAGGACCGGTGTTAGGGTCGTGTCAAGATGAGACTCGGTTGTGGAGCAAAAGGTTGCTGGTTTGTTTCGGCTTGCGCCGTTGGGAGCCGGCTCCCATTATTGACCGCAAGGACAACAACGTGCCCAAGGACGCATTCTCGACCCGATCTGCTATTCTCTCTGCCGCCGTGCAGACGCTGCAGCGCGCCGGCCTGGAGGGCTTCACCTTGGATGCAGTTGCCCGCCGTGCGGGGGTTGTGAAAGGCCTGCTCCTCTACCACTACGGATCGCGGGGTCGATTGCTGCGCGCGGCGGCATCCCTGATCGCCGAAGGACGGGATGTGGCGCTCTCGAAGTCACTCGAGGCGGGTTCAGGAATGCAGGGAGTCGACGCCTGCTGGGAAGAACTCCAGAAACAAGCTGAAGACGGCACTGCACGCGCCTGGCTCAGCCTATGCGCCGCCGGTATGGTTGACCGATCGGCCAGAAACTCTGATCTGGCGGAAGCGGCCCGCCAAGCGGTTCTCGATGGCTGCGCCGCCGCACTCGCGACGGGCGTACCGCTGGCGGACGCCCGGGATGCCTACAATGCTCTCTGGTTGGCCCTGCTCGAGGTGACCGAGCAGGGCTAGCGGCGGCGCGGCCGGCGCCCGCCGCGCGCCACTCGTGCCCGGTGCACATTGCCCAGCGTGCGCAAACTCGAGCGCAGTTCGTCGAGCGAGCTTGCCCGCACCGCTTCGTGTTTGCCCCGGGTCACCGTAAATCGCACCGGCCGGTCGAATGGCGGCAGATCCCGCGGATGAAGGCGGCGCGCTTGGCCTTCCTTGAGACGCAGCCGCACCACACCACCAACTCCAGGCTCCACATCGTAGTCCACGGGCGCGCGATCACCGTACAAGAAGACCGACGAGGGAAGGGCGTCGAGGCGCGCGCGCTCGCTCTCAGGAATTGCCTGATCGGGGTCTAGAGAAAGCCGTGCAGCGATGAACGCATCCCAGGTGTTCACACTGCGCAATTGGGCTGCCAGCTGGTCCTTGATGTGCCCGCTTTCAGCCTGGGCCAGTCGCCCCCCCGAACGGCGCCAGTAGTAGCCGAAGCGCTCGAGCGCACGCCGGATCCTGCCTTGATCAGGATGCGGCGTCTCGCCCGCAAGCAGGGCGTCGACGAGCGCGCGTCGGGCGGCGTCGGCCAGGTCGTCCGGAAATGGGGAATGCAACGGCTCGATATCGCGGTCGAGTGTGAAGCCGAAATACTCGACGGTGCGCTCGATCATCAATCCTTCCCGACGCCGCTGGCGCTCGAACACCACCGTCGGCCTGCCGCGCCGCGCGTAGCGACGAATGGCCCGATCCGGAATCTGCGTCCCCTCGATGCTCGCCCGCGGTACACCGAACCGATCGGCGAAGTAGCGGAGCGTCCCCGCAATGGCTCCCCAGCTCCCGCACACCGAGCTGCGACTGACGCGAGCTTCACGCCCGTCCGGCGTCTGCTCGTCGATGACGAGGTCGAACGGCATGATTTTGCCCAAAAGGTCAGCAAAAAGCTCGAGCGTCTTGCGATCCCCGTACGGCAGCCTTGCCGGCAAGGGCAACTCGAGCTGCCGATACACCGATGCTGTGCCGAGCGCGATGTCTTCGATTGCCTTCACCAGGACGCCGCGCTCCTCCGCCCAGCGCTCGATGTCCTCTTCACGGAAGAGGTGGCGGGGCAGGCCATACACCTCGCCCAAATACCCGTGCTTGTTGACAGCCTCGGCGTACACGTTGTAGGCAGTGATGTGATCGGAGCCCGGAACGATCAGCCCGCCGAGCTGGCGCTCTTCCCGCGTCATGCGGTGCAGCGATTCGATGTTCGACGCCACGGCGACGAGCGGGACCAGCGCCGGGTCGGCGTGATAGAGCATTTCACCCCACGGTCGCTCGACCGGCATCGCCTCGACCTCACGGCCGTAACTCGTTAGCCGGCCATGCTCTATGAGGCCGCGCCCGGTGAGTAACGCTACGCTCTCCTTGTAGGCGCGGCGGTCGAGGGGCACCGGCAGGTCCAACTCGGCGGCGTCCACACCGATGGCGGCGCAGGTAATCGCCACCTGCTCCGCATCACCCGCGAGCTGGAACTCCGGCGCGGTCGGGCGCAGGTCTTCAAACGCGAGATCCCGATCGCTCAGGATGTAGACCTCGCCGTGTTCGACGCGGCCATGCACGCGCCCCGCCATCTGCAGGATCTCGTTGGCCCCCAGGTACGCACGTGTGAGCACGTTCTTGCCGCGCTCGACGACGTTGGTGTAGCGCGCGTCGTAGATCACCACCGTATCGAGCCCTCGGATATTGAGGGCGGACTGGCCGGCGGCGGTCATCGCCAGCAGAAACGGACGTTTGACCAAACCGTCAAGAAAAGGTCGAATAACCCGAATCGGCTCTCCGCCGTGATAGAACGCCGTGGCGAGGTTCGGCCAGCGGTCGCCGAGCTCTTTGGCGATCTGCTCGACTTCCGCTCTCGTGGGGACGAATACCGCCACGCCCCGTCGCTCGCGCATGACCCGTTTGACAAAGCGGTCGTTGAGAAACTCGAGGGGCTGTTCGGCCAGCACATTGACCTGCGCCGCCCTCGCGGGATCGAACGCCCGGGTTTCCAGCACTTCCGCAGAGGTCAGATACTCCGCGTAGAAGCTGGGGTCGACCGTCGCCGAGAGCCAAATGAACCGGCAACGGGCGCGTTTCCCGAGGGCGAGGCACAGCTCCATCTCGGCGGAGGTTTGATGGATCTCGTCCACTACCAGGGTGTCCTGTGCGGTGATCAGACCGTCCTGGAACCAGCGCCGCGCGATCCCGGTGGTGATAATGACGACATTCCACGTCGGTGTTTCCGGCGTCGCTTCACGCTCGCGGTTCACCACGCCGACCTTGAGCGGCGCCTTCAGGATCGTTTCCGCCATGCTGCGGATGGCGAGCGTTTTGCCGGTACCAGTCCCCGCGACGATGCCGAAGCCCTGACCGGATGCTGCCAGGCGCCGGATGTCGTCACCATGCTCGCGCTCGAGCAATGTCTCCAGGGTGAGCCCGAGGGCCAACTCGATCGTTTCGCAAGCCGCGCGTGTCGGCGCGATGACGATGACGCGCCCGGTGGACGGCTCGGCTGCGAGATACGCCTTTGGGTCGGGAGGAAGAGAGTGGTCGCGGGAGATGCGCACGACTGAATATAGAAGGCCCCCTCTCCGCAGCGCGGAGAGGAAGCCCCCGAGCTATCTGTTACCGGCCGTGATAGCGATGGTATTTGCGACGCGGTTTCACGACCACAACGCGCGGCTGATGATAGTGGCGCGGAACGACAACCACGACCGGCGCGCGGTGATAGTAGGGACGGTACTGGTAGTAATAGGGCCGCGCGTATCGGTAATAGTGCGGCTGCCCGATCACGACGTGACCGTTGAAGTAGGGATCACCGAAGGTCACCGTGACGCCGACACGCGTCTGGGCCCGCGCGACACCACTCACCAATCCAAGCAGCAATCCGACAACGATGAGAGTCCGTTTCATTGCTACCTCCTTTGCCCAGGACATAGGGAAGTAGCGTGCCACGCTGTTGTGAATAGATAAAACGTTGTAAACACGTTACTTAGCTGGGGATGTGAGCTCCATCGCGTGTCCCCCTACTGCGACAACTGTCCGTTCAGTCGCCGAAGCTGATCCCGAGATCGCGCGCGGTTGCGATCGTGTCGGAGTCGAGCGGGACGCGACGGGGTGTCCCGATCGCGTCCGCGATGGACACTGCGACAATGCGCGGCGGCTGAAGTGCCACCATCATGCCGAACTTCCGTTCGGCCACGAGGCGCACGGCGGCCGCGCCGAACCGCAGCCCCAGCAGGCGGTCGAACGTGGTCGGGCTGCCACCGCGCTGCAGGTGGCCGAGCACGAGCGAGCGCGTCTCCTTCCCGGTCATTCCCTCGATGGAGTGCGCCACCTTGTCGGCGATTCCTCCCAGGCGCGCGTGCTCGGGATCGATGAGTGACACGGTCCCGCCTTTCGGCGTGGCACCCTCCGCCACTACGACGATGCTGAAATGCCGGCCTTCCGCTTCGCGGCTCCGGATCTTGTTACACACCTTGTCGATATCGAACGGGATTTCGGGAATGAGGATGACGTCCGCCGACCCCGCGATGCCGGCATTGAGCGCGATGAACCCGGCATGACGGCCCATCACCTCGACCACCATCACGCGCTCGTGGCTCTCGGCCGTAGAGTGCACTTTGTCGATCGCGTCCGTGGCGGTCGCGACTGCCGTATCGAATCCGAACGTCGCGATCGTTCCCTGAACGTCGTTGTCGATCGTCTTCGGGACGCCGACGATCGGCAGGCCCTTCTTGCAGAGCGCGTGCGCGATGCCGAGCGTGCCGTCTCCGCCGATTGCGATCAGCGCGTCGAACCCGTGTGACCGGAACGACTCGAGCAGCTCGTCGGAACGGTCGCGCTCTTCCCACGTTCCGTCCGGGCGCTGGTGCCGCCATTTGAGTGGATTGCCGCGGTTGGATGTGCCGAGAATCGTGCCGCCGAGATGCGTGATACCGCGGACCTCATTGGGCCCGAGCGGGACCGGTGGCTCGCCGCCCAGCAGGCTGTCGAATCCGCGCCTGATGCCGAAGCACTCCCACCCGCGATGCACGGCCGCGAGGACGGCGGCACGGATGACGGCGTTCAACCCCGGAGCGTCGCCGCCCCCGGTGGAGATCGCGAGTCTCACCGCTCGGTGCCGGTGCGCTCGCGAATCAAGCGCACCACTTCACCCGCTTCGGCGTGACGCTTCAGAGACTTTTTCGAAAAGACGCGCCGCCCATCGACGTCGACTTCGAAGACGCCGCCGGAGGACTGGATGAGGCGCACGTCGGCGTGAGGATAGGCAACGCGGATCTCGGCCGCCAGACCGGTGGCCCGAGGTTCGTAGTTTCAGATGACGCAGTATTCAATTGTGACGGTCATGGCGTAAACGATAGTCGCGCTTGACACACCGCGCCACGGCGCCGACCTTGCGCAAAAGCTTTATGCGGCGAGCTCTCGTGGTCCGTGCGGTGGTTGCAATCGCCGCACTTGTCAGCGTTGGCGCGGGGCTGGTCGCCCTCGCGAACCGCACCACACCAGCCGGCACCAACCTGCCGCTCGCCGGTGCGCTCCTGGTTCTCATCGCTGCGCTCACCCGCCGGTACGGCATCGCGCTCCCCGGCAACGGGTTCTCGTCGTATGTCATCGGGGTCATGTTGTTCGCGATCCTCGATCGCGGCTGGGCGTTCGCGGCAGTCGTCGCCCCGTTTGCGATGCTGGTGGGCGACGTCTTGCTTCGCCGCGTTCCGGTCGGCTCCGCGCTCGGCAATGCCGCGCACCTCACCACCGGCACGGCATTCGTGGGACTGATGTACGCCCGCATCGGCGGGGCCACCGGCGCGGGCGCGCTCGGCGTCGACAATGTCGGCGCGATCGCGGTCACGGTCGTGCTGCTGCCGATCATCGTCAACGGAACCTTCTACCTCGACCTCGCACTGGGGCAGACCATCGCCTGGGTGGACGCGCGGCTCACGCTGCGGTGGGAGTCCATCGTGTACCTGGTGTCGGCGGCCCTGGCGATCGGGTGGCTCGCGCTGGCGCACGCCACGATCCCCCTCGCCCCGCGGCTGGTCCTGCTCGGCGCACTCGCGCTGAGCACCGCGGGCAGCTTGTACGTTCTGCGGCTCGGTGTGCGAGCCGACGAGCTGCACCTGATCCAGCGTCTGGCGCACGCCGTTGCCGCCGAGCTGACGCTCAGCCAGAGCTTTTCGCGGGTCCAGGAGCTCACCCGCCAGCTCGTCCCGTGGGAGCAGATGGGCTTCGCCCGTTACGATCCCCGCACCCGAGAGATGGAGCTGGTGGCGGATACGGCGGCGCAGCCGGGCACGTCTTTTCGATTCGACTCAGATGCCGGCCTCAGCGGAGAGGCGCTACGCCTGCGCCGGGCCGTGGTGGCGCACGGGCTGGTCCGCGATCAAGTCGTCGTCCCCGGCGCCGAGACGCCCGGCTCGGAAATGCTCGTCCCGCTGTACCACGCCGGCCAGCTCGTCGGACTGTGGAGCGTACGGCACTCGGACCCCGCGATGTACCGCCAGTCGGACGGCGATCTGCTCGAGCTCCTCGCTCCGCAGCTGGCGCTCATGGTCGCGATCGACGGCTCGCTCAAGCCGGTGACCGGCGCATCCGATCAGGCCACACAATACGTGCAGACGTTGACGGCGACGGCCGAAGAGATTCACGCCTCCAGCCAGGAAGTGACGGCGTCGGCGGAGCGCGCGAGCCAGGGCGCGGGACGCGCGGCGGGGCTCGTCGCATCGGCGGCGGGGGAAGCGGGGCAGCTCCGCGACCGCGCGGCCCACCTTGCGGCCGCGGGCGAACGCACGCGCGAGGCCGGGACACAGATGGAAAAGACAGCCGAGCGCGTCCGCACGGGCACGCAGGGAGCGGTCGGGCAATTGACCGATCTCGGCGCGACGACAGAAGAGAGCGCGGCGGAAGTCGCGCGCCTGCGTGATGTGGCCACGCAGGTCGAGAAGTTCTCCGAAACGATCGGTTTTGTCGCGAATCAGACCAATTTGCTCGCCCTCAATGCGACGATCGAAGCGGCGCGCGCCGGGATTCACGGGCGCGGGTTCGCGGTCGTCGCGGACGAAGTCCACAAGCTCGCCGAAGCGAGCGGACGCGAGGCGCGCAACGTGAGCAAGGCAGTGCAGGACACGCGCCGCGCGCTCGATCGCGCCGCGCAGCTGATCGAACGGATTCGCGGCGACTTGAGCCAGGTCGTCCAGAACTCCGCCGCCTGGGTGCAGGATCTCGACCGCATCGGCGAAGCCGCCGTGGAGACGGCGCGAGCCGGCAAACAGGTGGCGGAGCTTGGCCGCCAGAGCGCCGAGTTGGCGGGGAAGATCACGGAATCACTCGGCCAGGCGCATGGCGCCGCGCAGAGCTCGAGCCAGGAGGCCGAAGCCGTCGCCGCAGCCGCGGCCGAGCAGCTGCGCGCGATCGAAGATCTCGCCAAAGGCGCGACCGAGCTGTCCGCTCTTGCGGAGCAGCTCGCGCAAGCGTTGCGATTCATTCGTGGGGGAAACGGCCATCCGTAGGCTGCTCGCTGCCGCCACGTCGGTCTCGCTCGCGACAATGCTCGGAAGCTGCGGTGGAGATAGCTCGTCGCCCGCACCGACCATCGACATCGATTACATCGCGGGGGCCATCGAGCCGATCCTTACGCGCGGGGAGCCCTTCGTAATCGAAGGGTTCGGGTTCGGTGACGAGCCGGGCGTAGTGCTGTTCACTCGTGTCGGCGGCGGCACGATTGAAGTTCCGGTTGCCGACTCCGCCTGGACGCCTTTCGTCATTTCGACGTCCGTTCCCGATTCAGCGGCGGCGGGGCGAGTTGGTTTCGGCATCGAGACGGCGGCCGGAACCCGGGTCACCCGGACGATCAACGTGCTGCCGCGCGTCTCAGTCGATCCGGACGCACTCACGTGGGTCTCGCGCGGGACTTTTCCGGGCGCGACTTCCGGGATCGCGATCACAGCCGCGCAGTTTCCGGGGACAGGCGCGCTGGCGACGTCCCTGTATGCGGCCGGCGGGGCCGAGCCGCCGTCGCTCGTGCCGGATACGATCACCGGACGGCGCGTGTACGTCGCCCGCGTGACGTCGGGTGGTGGAGGCGCGATCGGCCCCTGGAAATCGTCCCTGCGCTTGCCCGCGCCGCGCGCGTTTGCGACCGCCGTCGTCGGCACGCCCTTCAACTCGCGCTTCCGCGGCAATGCGCTGTACGTGATCGGGGGGCTCGACTCGCTCGGGCGCGCCCAATCCTCCGTTTACGCTGCCGATGTCACCGCTGACAGCGTGAGCTCCCCGTTCATCACGCTGGAGCCGTTGCCGGCGCCGCGCGCGGGGGCGCTCGCCGTGATTCGTCACAGCCGGATCTATCTGTTCGGCGGGACCGACAGTCTCGGCCGTCCCCAAAGCACCGTGTACACGGGGCGCATCGGCGCCGGCGGGCACATCGACGGCTGGTTCGTGCAGCCGCCGCTCAATGGACCCCGGGCGTACGGGGGAGCGATCGCCCGTGCCGGCCGCGTCTTCACGATTGGCGGTGTGGTCGACAGTGTCCCGCCGGGTGGCGGCCTGCTGGCCGGTACCCAGCGGGTGGTGACGGGGGATACGGCGGGGGTAAGCACGCTTTCGGGATTCTTCACGGGTGGGTGGGGCGCGGGGCCGGCACTCCTGCCTGAGGGCCGGTCCCAGTTCGCGCTGTTCGACCTCGACTCGATCGTGCTCGTCGTTGGCGGGATGTATCCGGGCGCCTCTACCAACGCGGCTGAGATGCTCGCGGCCACCGTGGTGAACGACTCGGTGGGACCGTTTACCGGGCCCGTGGGCACCAACCGGATCTCTGATTTGATGTGCCAGACGGAGCCCGCGGGGACGCTGGTCGGACCGGCGCAAGTTACGTGGCAGGAAGCAGATGGGACGCGTCGCGGCTTGGTGGCCGGAGGTCTGGACCTGGCCACGCAGGCGCGCCGAAGCTGCGTCTGGGGTTGGTGATTCAGAGGCCAATTATTAGAGTGTAGCCCCCGCTAACCGGAGAGCTGAATGCGCGCTCGGACGCTGCTGGTGCTCTGTCTCCTGGCTGTGCCCGCCGCTGGCGCGGCTCAGCATACCCATCAGTTCGAAATGGGCGCGTTCGGGTCTTACACCCGCTACGATCAGGCCTTCAGTCTCGATAAACAGATTGGCGGTGGGGGCCGGCTGGGGTACTTCTTCAGCCCGGCCGTCGGGATCGAGCTGGACGTCGGATTCCAGCAGCCCTCTCCCACGAATGGCGGCGCGGCAGCCGGCCTGACGCTGGGCGGCGGGAGCCTGGTGTTCAACTTCGGCAATCAGAAGAACCTCTTCTATATCCTTGGCGGCTATTCGAGACTCAGCTTTGCCAACAATCCTGCTTACACGTTCGATGACAACGCCGTCCACGGCGCGATCGGCGATCGGATCTTCCTGAGCGAGCGCGTGGCGCTGCGCCTCGAGGGACGCGCGCTCTACGCTCCCAAGACCAATTATCCCAATGGGACGTGGGCGGGACACATCGTCGCCTCAGCCGGTCTCTCGATCTTCACCGGGCCCAGCTCGTTCAAAGACACCGATCAGGACGGCATCACCGATAAGAGCGACACGTGCGCCGGAACCCCCACCGGCGCCGTCGTCGACAATGTCGGGTGCCCGACCGATTCGGATCGGGACCGCGTGTTCAACGGGCTCGATGCCTGCCCGAACACGGTCGAAGGCGCGGAAGTTGACGCGCGCGGCTGCCCCAAGGATGCCGACAGCGACGGCGTGTACGACGGCATCGACAAGTGCCCGGGTAGCGTGACCGGCATGCGCGTCGACCCGACGGGCTGTCCTACTGATACGGATAAGGACGGTGTCGCCGACGGGCCGGACCAGTGCCCCAATACGGCGGCCGGCGCGACGGTGGATGCGAATGGCTGCCCGGTCGACAGCGATCGCGACACGGTGCCCGACGGGCTCGACAAGTGCCCGAACACACCGGCGGGGATTGAAGTCGACACGGCCGGATGCCAGCGCGCGCCTG
>DASTDR010000358.1:0-2277 GCA_035710265.1 Gemmatimonadales bacterium
GGATAGCCGGCGCGCTCGATCATCGCCGGCAGCTTGCCCTTCTCGAACTGCTCCAGCGTCCAGGCGAGCGGATCCTCGACCAGGGTGCGATCCCAGTAGATGCGATGGTTCTTGTTGCGCGGGCCGTAGTGGTAGTGCGCACCATTCCAGAAGTGATCAAAAGCCAGGAGCTCGGTTTCCTCCGTGTACTTCTTGCCCGGCGTCCCGCCGATATCGGCTAGGACATGGATCGCGAGACCGCCATCGCCCATCGCCAGCCGCCTCATTTCGAGCCCAAATCGGATGTTGCCAGCCTCGAAGATATGGGTGCCGCGGTTGTGCTTGACGGTGTTGCGCTTCGTCGCACGTAGTTCGCGGGCACAGGCTTCGACATCCGGGAGGACCGCCGTCACCGCCGCCATGTCGACGAGCTCGGCAATCTGCGAATAGCCCGCGCGCCCCAGCATTCTCGGCAGCTTCGTCCCCAAGGTGCGGATCGTCCAGCCGATCGGGTTGCCGTCGACGGTCGAGTCCATCCGGTAGAGATTCGTCGTGGCCGCGCCCCCGAGCATCGCTGGCCCTTCAGCACGCAAGTCCGTATTTTCCGGGCCGTAGACGTAACTTCTCTCGAAGTCGAAGCAGTTGAACCGCAGCAGCGCTGTCTCCTTGCCGGCGACGTCCGCCATCACCAGGATGGCGACGCCCTGATCCGGATGATCCTGGATGTTGCCGTCCCACAATTCGTGGCGGACGGCGAAGGTCAACGGACCGGCGCTGAACCTCCCCTTCTTCGCCTCTTCCATCGTCGGACCCTCCCTTCCACGGGTTTGCAAGAGTTTAGAGGCCGAAGTCAAGAATTGGAAGGCGCGCTGAACTAGGCGGCCCCGCCGCAACGAGGTACAACAAGACATGGCCTACGACCATCCCGAGATCGAGGCGCGCTGGGGGACAATCCTGGGCGAGGACAACGAGCGGATGTCGAAGTCGCGGGGCAACGTCGTGAATCCCGACGACATCGGGCGGGAGTACGGCGCCGACGCGCTCCGGCTCTACGAGATGTTCATGGGGCCGCTCGAGGCCGTGAAGCCCTGGCAGACCTCGCAGATCCAGGGCGTAAGTGGCTTTGGGCCGCTTTGGCTCTCGTTGGGAGCAACTTCCAGGGCAATTCCTGGGTGGATGCTGAACCGCAAGGCTTAACCCACCTCCAGGCGGCTGCCCGCTCGGGCTGTAGCGCCCGAGGTAGCGGGGCCGCACTAGACCGAGTGGTGGCCATCGAGATGGCGGCGGACGGGGACGCGCAACCCCGCACGGTGCGGCGCCCGCGTTGCTTATGGTATCAGCGCATCGGGCGATGGCGACGACGACGAGATGCACCGAAGTCGCGGGCTGACATGATGGTGTGATGCCGCGCCGCAACCGGGTGGATCCGTGGGGGGACCTGCACGCGGTGAGCGCCCGCGGCCTGTTCACTGGCAACCGCGGCTGCATCGTCGACGAGCGCGAGCAGGTCGTGCGCCACCACCGCAGCTCGACGCTGTGGATCACCTGCTTGACCGAGTTTCGCGACTGGCGCGTGCCGCTGGCCCGGCCCAACCGCTGGACGCCGCTCTTCTTTCTCGACGACGCTGTCGCGCTGGCCGCCGGACACCGCCCCTGTGCGACGTGCCGGCGTGACATGTATCGCTCGTACCGCGACGCCGTCGATCCAGCGCTGCGTGCCGCCGAGCTCGATCGGCGGCTCACGACCGAACGCCTGCGGCGCGGGAGCGGCATCGACCGCGGCCGCGATCGCAAGACCTGGCAAGCCGACCTCGAGTCGCTGCCCGATGGCACCGTGATCATCGGCGCAGACGGCCAAGCGCGACTCGTGCTCGCCGACCGCATGCTCGCGTTTTCCTTCGGCGGCTGGACGCGACCCGAGGCGCGGACCGTGACCGACGTCGTGGAGGTGCTCACGCCACCGACGTCGGTGAGGGCGCTCGCCAACGGCTTCACGCCGGTACTGCACCCAACAGCTGGTTGATGAGGCTCAGAACAGTTTCTGAGGATCGCGTTCGATGTCTCTGCTTCGCCAAGACTCCGTCAGGCGACCAAGGCGTTGATCTGTTGGTTCTGATCCGGCGTGCTCAGGCTCTTCGTGGTCGGCCAGGAGGTTTTTCAGCTGCTCGCTCTTGCCGGCGTCAACGTCCTTCGACTCGGCCAGTTTCGCCAGGAACTTGTCAGATGTCTGCTGTTGAAGCACCGCAGCACACTCATCCTCACGGCCTGCCTTCACTGTCATGCGCATGACTATCGTCA
>DASTDR010000359.1:0-3546 GCA_035710265.1 Gemmatimonadales bacterium
CGTACCGGCGGTCGCAAATGCGATCTTCGCGGCGACCGGCAAGCGCTTGCGCAAGATGCCGATCGATGCGGCCCAGCTGAAATCAGCCTAGGAAGCGGCGCACAGGCCCAGCGCATCCATGAATTGGGCAGTCGAGAAAAAACGCGACGGAGGACTTGTGATGACAAGCAAGCTTGAACGTGCCGTGCTTGCCGGCGGTTGCTTCTGGGGCATGCAGGACCTGATCCGCAAGCTGTCCGGCGTAGTCAGCACACGTGTCGGATACACGGGCGGCGATGTGCCGAACGCGACCTATCGCAACCATGGATCTGACGCCGAGGCCATCGAGATCGAGTTCGACCCGAAGCGCATCAGCTATCGCGACCTTCTGGAGTTTTTCTTCCAGATTCACGATCCGACCACGTTGAATCGCCAAGGTAACGATGTCGGAACTTCGTACCGCTCGGAGATTTTCTATGTCTCCGAGGCGCAGCGTGACGAGGCACTCCGGACAATCGACGATGTCAACGCCTCCGGCCTGTGGCCAGGCCGCGTTGTGACGAAGGTCTCGCCCGCCGGCGAATTCTGGGAGGCCGAGCCGGAGCACCAGGACTATCTCGAGCGCTACCCGCTCGGCTATACCTGCCACTTCCCACGCCCGGGCTGGAAACTGCCCCGGCGCGCCGGTGCGGCCGCCTGAGACCGCACCGCGAAACCTCGTCGCCACTAAAACGGGCGATTTCGCTCACCTGCCGGCCGATAACAAGGCCGAGCGCAGTCGTCGGGTCGAACAGGGGCTCGGCGCAGACGGGATGGATGCAGCACGCGAGGTGACCGCCCCGCTCAAAGCGTAGAACTGAAGAGGAGGAAGCTATGAGCACACGACAACCGATTCTGGTCACTGGCGCTGCGGGACAGGTTGGCGGCATTGGAGGCCTTGTCGTCAGCATCTTGCTCGAGCGACAGGTTTCGGTTCGGGCTTTCGTTCGGCGTGACGATGACCGCGCTGACGCCCTGCGCCGGGCCGGGGCGGAAATCTTTGTGGGTGATCTTACACGGACCGAAGACATTGCACGCGCGCTGGACACCTGCCGGCGTGTCTATTTCGGGATGAGCGTCTCGTCCAGCTATCTCGAGGCAGCGGTTGGCATGGGCGCGGCGGCCCGCGAGAAGGGGGACGTCGAGGTGCTCGTCAACATGTCACAAATGACCGTCTCTCAGATGAGCCTGCGGAACTTGACCGACTCGCGGCAACAACGTCAGCATTGGCTTGCTGAGCAGGCCATGAACTGGTCGGGTTTGCCCGTGGTCCATGTTCGGCCGACAGTGTTTCAGGAGAGCTTCTTCTTCCTAGCCTGGGCCGCCGAGCAGATCGCTCGCGACGGGACCATTCGGCTACCCTTCGGTTCGGGGCGTACATCTCCGGTCGCCACAAAGGATGTTGCGGAGGTGGTCGCCTCTGTCCTGCTTGATCCCTTGCAGCACGTCGGCAAGATCTATGAGCTGACAGGACCACGGTCGCAGGATCTGTATGCGCTCGCCGAAGAGTACAGCGCAGCGCTCGGGCGCTCCGTCACCTACGTCGACGTGCCCCTCGACGAGTGGCGCGACCAAGAGCTGCGCAGTCGCCGACTGCCCGAGCACGTGTTTGACCATCTACTGACGATGGCGCATCTGCACGCCGCGAACAGATACGACCGGTTGTCTCCCCATGTCGAAGCAATCCTTGGCAGACCGCCACGATCACTTGAGTCGATGGTGCAAGAGAATCGTGAGATGTTCAGCGCCGGCTGGCGGCCTTAACAAGCCTATGGGACCGCATTCGAGCTGCAGAAGCGAATGACTGCGTTCCTCATATGCTGCAGGTCCTGAATGCCGCGAAGGCGAAGCTTCAGATCTTCTATGCATTGCATCATCGATACCGTCCCAGCGACTACGAGACCTGGAAGTACATTGCGCCCATTCAGACCGCAGCGTGAGTGCGAAAGAGCTTTGAATCAAGGCACCCAAACCTGAGGAGCTAGACATGAGCAGTACTCAAGTGCGTAGCGAAACCGCAATCGAGACCCCAAGAGCGCGGACGGTCGACATGAAGCTCGAGGTGGTCGTCATCCCTGTCTCGGACGTCGATCGCGCCAAGAGCTTCTACGACAACCTTGGTTGGAGGCTCGACGCCGACTTCGCCGCCGGTGACGACTGGCGCGTGATCCAGTTCACGCCGCCCGGCTCCGGGTGCTCGGTCATCTTCGGCAAGAACGTGACTGCGGCGGCTCCTGGCTCCGCCCAGGGACTGTACCTCATCGTCTCCGACATCAAGGACGCCCGCGACGACCTGCTCCGTCGCGGCGTCGGGATCAGCGAGGTGTTCCACGACGCCGGCGACGTGCACGCTGGCGCGGACGAGCCCTACCTGTTTGGGCGGCTCCGGCGTAGCGGTCCGGATCCCGACCACCGCAGCTACCGCTCGTACGCCTCGTTCAGCGACCCGGACGGCAACGGCTGGCTGCTCCAGGAAGTTACCGTGCGATTGCCCGGACGCGTGGACGCGGACGCCACGACCTTCACCTCGTCGACCGAGCTCGCGGCCGCGCTCCGCCGTGCGGCGGCCGCGCACGGCGAGCACGAGGAGCGGACCGGCCGGCACGATGCGGACTGGCCGGACTGGTACGCCGAGTACATGGTCCGGGAGCAGACCGGCAAGCAGCTGCCGTCATGAGCTAGGTGAAACGCACGTCGCTGATATCGATCGAGACCAACAGTACATCCAAATTCGGTCTATGGTCGGGGCCGCGCAGATAGGCGCGCCGCTTGCTGGGCAGGCGAATTCCATCGGCCTCGATGTAGTCGTGAACGATCTGCGCCGCAGCAAATCCACCGGCGACATCGACGTGGTAGTCATGCCTGCGCAGGGACCAATCATCTCCGAAATAGAAGTGCTGGATACGGCTGTGTGTGGCGATCGAGTCCGGAAACTCCACACGCAGAACCCGCCAGTTCCCGCTCCCTTCGGTCCCTGGCTCGACCTCCTGGACCCGGACACCCTCCATGGTGAACAGGAAAGGGGTCGTGAGATAGGTCCACATGGCATACCCGTTGAAGTAGGCCCGCTGCAGCGGGTCCCAAGGTGTGTCCAACCTGTGGCCGACAAAGGATGCTCGCGGATTCAAGCGTTCCTTCACAACCGAGCCGTCGCTTCGGACGATGGCGATCCGCTCGGGCGTGAACTGCGTATGCCAGTCAGGATCACCGAATGAGTTGACCGAGGCCCGTTCTTCATGAAGAGACACGGTCATGCGGCGGGGGTTCGCATCCTGAACTAAGCCCTTGAGGCCCCAGAGCCCCCCGCCTGTGACGATCGTTGCCTCACCGAGGTAGAGGGAACTCCAGCGGTCGAGGCCACCATGAGCCTCAATAACTTCTGCAAGCAACTCGTTCATCGTGAGCTCCTCCCTCCTTATCAGCACTTGAATGGGAGTCCGCCTTAAGCGTCGACCGACGCGGGCAATACCAGCTTCACATCCTCGCTCTCGAACAGAAGAAGCGCTTTCGCGTTGATGATGTGCGCCC
>DASTDR010000360.1:0-4479 GCA_035710265.1 Gemmatimonadales bacterium
CGCTCGCCGTCCACGACCAGCAGCTTGCGGTGATCGCGGCTGAACGCTTCGATCGGGCCGCTGCCCCAGATCGGACGAAACGGGCGGACATCGACGCCGTAGCTGCGCAGCTCGCGCCAGAACGCGCCGCTCGTGCTGCGGCTACCGAACGCGTCGTACAACACGCGCACGCGCACGCCCGCGCGGGCCCGCTCCGCCCATGCGGTCGCAAAGCGGGATCCGGTCCGGTCGTCGTGAATGATGTAGTTCTCGAAATGAATCGTGCGCTGCGCGCTCGCGATCATCTCGAGCATCGTCTTGAGCGCGTCGCTCGAGTCCGCGATGTGCCGCACGATGTTGCCGGGAATCGGCCGCGCGCCGGTGGCGCGATCGAGTGCCCGGGAGAAGGGGTGCGTCACCCTCCGAGGCCCAGCGCGGGCTCGACCGGCCGGAGCGCTTGAATGCAGAACGCGATGTGATCGTCGAGCGGAACGCCCAGCTCGTCGGCCCCCTGGCGCACATCGTCGCGGTTCACGCCGCGGGCGAACGCCTTGTCCTTGAGCTTCTTTTTGACCGACGACACTTCGAGATCGGCAAAGCTCTTGGAGGGCCGCACGAGCGCGCACGCCACCAGAAACCCGCACAGCTCGTCGACCGCGAACAGCACCTTGGCCAGCTGACTGTCGCGCGGGACGCCCGAGTAGCTCGCGTGCCCCAGCACCGCGCGCAGCAGCGGCTCGGCGACCCCTTTGGAGCGCAACAGGTTCACGCCCCAGGCGGGATGGCCTTCGCTCGGCGAATGCTCGTGATTGGGGAACTTCTCGTAGTCAAAGTCGTGCAGCAGGCCGACGAGGCCCCACGGCTCCGGATCTTCGCCGAATTTCGCCGCGTAGGCGCGCATCGCCGCTTCGACGGCCAGCATGTGCTGCCGCAGGGAAGGCGATTGCGTATGCTCGTACATCAAGGCCAGCGCCTCGTCGCGCGTCATCGAATCTCCACACCCCAACGTTCGGACCAGAGCGCCAGCATCAGCTGCGGCCAGAGCCGGCGCGCGTGATTGCGGCGGCCGGAACGATGCTCGGCCAGCAGCGGCGTATCGAGCACTCGATCAGCCAGCGGAGCGAGCCCGGTGTTCAGCCAGCGCGCGACCGGGACGGAGAGCCCGCGCTTGCGGCGGTTGATCACGCGATCGGGCAGGAGTCCCCGCGCCGCCTGCTTTAATATCGCCTTGGTGGTAAGGCCACGCACCTTGAGCCGTGACGGCGCCGGCAGGACGAGCTCCATGAGTTCCCGATCCAGAAACGGCGCGCGCGCTTCGACCGACGCGAGCATCGTCGCGCGGTCGACCTTCACCAATAAGTCGTCGGGCAAGTACGTCAGATAATCGAGCCACGTGACGAGGTTCAGCGGCTCGCCTTGCGGAAAGCCGTGGAGCTTGGACGCCAGCTCTGCGACGACGCCAGCCTCGATCGCTTGCGCGCCGAGCCAGGTGAGATGACGCTCGATCCAGGGCTGCTCGCTCGCGGCCAGGAACTGTTTGAGCATGTACTCGAGCGTCATTTTCCCGGTCGAGGACGGCCAGCGATCGGCGGCCCAGCCGACGATCGCCCGAAACGGACGCGGGACTCGCTGCCAGCGCTCCGCGTACGAGTGACCGAGGTAGGTCGGATACCCCCCGAACAGCTCGTCGGCTCCTTCGCCCGAAAGGATGACTTTCACGTGCGCGCGCGCGGCGTCCGCGAGCAGCCAGGTCGGCAGCACCGCTGGATCGCCGAGCGGCTCCGCCAGCGCCTGAGAAACGACTGCGAGCGCGCGGGCCAGCGATTCGTCGTCCGCGGTCACGACGTGATGCACCGTCGCAATGTCGTGTGTGACCGCCTCTGCGTACGCGCTCTCGTCATACCCGGGTTCGGTAAAACGCACGGCGTAGGTGTGAATGCGCTCGCCGGGGATGGAGCGCGCCGCCGCAGCCACCAGCAGCGAGGAATCGAGCCCGCCGCTCGTGAACACGCCGAGCGGCACATCCGACATCAGCTCGCGCTGGACCGCGCGAAGCAATGTGTCCCGCAACCGCTCGGCGCCGTCATCGGACAGCCGGGAAGGCGTCGAGGCTGCGGCGGCGGGACTCCAGTAGGGCCGGATGGTGATCCCGTCCTGCTCGGCGATGAGCAGCGACGCAGGCGGCAGCTTGTGAATGCCGTCGAACATCGTGTACGGCGCCGGCACGTATCCCAGCGCGCGGTAGAGCGACAGTGCCTTCCGATTGAGTCGCCGGGCCTGGTCGGGAAACTCGAGCAACGCCTGGATCTCCGAAGCGAACCGCAGCTCGCCCTCGGCGTCGGTCCAGAACAAGGGCTTCTCCCCCGCGCGGTCACGGGCGAGCACCAGCCGGCGGTGCGCGTCGTCCCACACGGCGAGTCCGAACATCCCCTCCAGTCGCGCCACAGCGTCGGGACCAAACCGCTCGTAGAACGGCACGATCGTCTCGATGTCGCCGCGCGAGCGGAACGGATAGCGCCACGCTGGATCGGTGGCTTCCCGGCGCAGCTCGGGCGCGTTGTAGATCTCGCCATTGCAGACCATCCAGATCGTGCCGTCGGGACTCCGGAAGGGCTGATCGCCGGTGGTCAGGTCCATGATCGCAAGGCGTCGCGCGCCGATTTGGGCGCGCGCATGGCCGACGATGCACTCGCCATCGGGACCGCGATGCCGGAGCGCGGCCGCCATCCGAGGCAGGGCATCGGGGTGACGCAGCGGTGCGGTCCCGCGCGCTATCGCGCCGAAGATTCCGCACATGGTCCATACGCCGCGTACCGGCCCTCGACCGCGAGCAAGGGCAGGAGCGAATCGAGCGTCGCCCGCACCGGCCGGTTATCGGCGCGCGTCACGAAAATCGCGGGCCTCGCACAATCCGCCGCGCGGCGGCGCCAGTAATCCGGTTCCTCGAGCGGCGACTCCGGAACGCGGCGAAGCTGCTGATGGTAATCCGCGATGAAGTTGCTCGTCAGCTCGCGGCCGCTCGCCGTGGCGACCGGAAACCTCTTCCGCAGATAGAAAGGAAGGGACGGAGGGTACGCCGCGACTCCGACGACGTCGGGATTGCCGGCATTCAGAATGACGCTCGCCAGCACCTTGGCCGAACGGTCTTCGCCGACCGCCTCGAGCAGCCGTCCCGACACGAACGGAACCACCATGACCGCGAGCGCATACCCCATCACCGTCGTGGCGGGCCGCGGGCGGGCGGGCCGACCGCCGAGGTACACCATCAACGCCGAGACGAGCAAGACGATACCGAGCGCGAGCGCCGTGCCCGGAATGGCGGCGCGCTGCGCGGGCGTGAGATCGATCGGCGCCGGCAACCATAACGTGAGCGAAACCAGCGCGATTCCCGCGAGCGCCGCGATGCGCGCGTACGTCACCCGGCCCGCGCCGATGCCACCGCTCCCCAGCTCATCGGTGCCGCGGGTCAGGACGCGGGCCGCGGCGAGCGCGAACGGCGGCATCAACGGCAGGACGTACTGCGGCAGTTTCGACTGATTCAGTGTGAAGAACAGCAGCGGCCCCAGCACCCAGCAGGCCAGCAGAATCGACTCCTGCGCCTCGGGATTGACGCGGCGCGCGAGCCACGTGAAACGCCAGTTCTTCCAGCGCGCCAGCGCCGGCACGATCCACGGAAACGCCGCGACCGGTACGATCGGCAGATAGTACCAGAACGGCGCGGTGCGATGAAACCGCGTCGTCGTGACGCGCTCGAACGTCTCGCGCACGAACACGTAATGCGGGAACTCCGGAATGCGTATCGAGACGGCGACGAACCAGGGGAGCGCCACGAGCGCGAACACGCCGATCCCGGCGAGCGGAAACAGCCGCCGTACGGGCCGCCCGGTCAGCAGCGCGTACGGGATCATGGTCGCGAGCGGAATCAAAATCGCGACGGGTCCCTTGGTAATCGCGCCGAGCCCGATTGCCGCCCAGGCGAGTACCGGGCGGTCGTCCCAGAACGCGAGAATTGCGAGGGTGGTACAAAAGGCGAGCGCGCTGTCGAAAATCGTCGTGCGCGCGTACGCCAGCACGAGGGGCATCGTGACGAAGGCGAGCGCGGCGAGCCACCCGGCGTCCCGTCCCCAGCGGCGGCCCGCGAACCAGATCACGACCACGACGGTGGCGAGCGTGAACAGATAGGCAGGAAGGCGTGCCGCGGTCTCGGTTGGGCCGAGCACTTCCATCACCGCAGCGGCGGCGGCGAAATAGACGACCGGTTTGTCGAGATACGGAAGCCCATCGAGATGGGGCAGGAGGTAGTCGTTGGTCTCCGCCATCTCCCGCGCGACTTCCGCGTTGCGTCCCTCGTCGGGATCGAACAGCGCGTAGCCGCCGAGGTCGAAGCCCAGCGCCAGCACTGCGGCGAGCAGCAGCACCGGCAACCTCACGTACGAGCCGAGTGGCAGAAGCTGGGAGTTAGGAACCAGGAGCCTGGGAGGGAGGAGGCTGCACCGGCGC
>DASTDR010000361.1:0-6837 GCA_035710265.1 Gemmatimonadales bacterium
AGGATGCGCGCCTGCTTATCGGCATCCGCGGTGATCACCGTCGCCCGGCGCTCGCGCTCGGCGCGCATCTGTTTTTCCATCGCGTCGCGAATGTCGCGCGGCGGGTTGATGTCCTTCAACTCGACGCGGCTGACCTTGGAGCCCCACTTGTGCGTCGCTTCGTCGAGGATCGCGCGCAGCTTCGCGTTGATCATGTCGCGCGACGAAAGCACGGCGTCGAGCTCCATCTCGCCGATCACGTTGCGCAGCGTGGTCTGGGTGAGCTTCTCGATCGCGTCGGGCAGATTGGCGATCTCGTAGGTCGCGCGGACGGGATCGGTGACCTGGGAATAAATCAGCGCGTCGATCTCGACCACCACGTTGTCCTTGGTGATCACGTTCTGCCGTGGAAACACGTAGACCGTCTCGCGCAGGTCGATGCGCTCGGTCCGGAAACGTTTCGAGTAGGCGTCGCCCGCGGGCGTGATGATCGTCTGGTGCCAGTCGACCGCGCGAGGACGGTCGATGACCGGAACGACGAAATTGATTCCCGAGCTGAGCGTCTTGTGATAGCGGCCGAGGCGCTCGATGATCATCGTCTGCGCCTGCTGGACCACTCGAATACTCTTCGATATCAGGACGATGACGCCGAAGGCGATCGCCGCGACCAGGATTGTGCCGGGACCCATCGTCTAGAGCTCCTTCTCGACCATCAGAGTCGTGCCGTCCACCTGAATAATCGTGACATGCGTGCCGGGCTCGATCACCTCGGTATCGCTGGAAGCCCCGCGCCAATCCTCTCCCTCCACCTTGACCCGTCCCGGCAATCCCGGACCAATACGCTCGGTCACGATCCCGGTTTTGCCCAGCAGGGCGTCAACCCCCGTCCGCAACTCGGTCCCAGGGCCTAGCTGGAAGTACTGCATCAGCTTGGGCCGCAGGCCGCCCATGCTCAACATGCTCGATACGGTGAAGGCGATCCCCTGACTGATAGCTCCCATGCCGGGGACCAGGGCTACCACGCCTGCCACCGCCGCTCCGGCTGCCAGGCAAGCCAGCCAGAACCCGGCCGTGAACATTTCCCCGACGAGCAGCGCAATCGCCGCGAGAAACCAAACCAGCCAATCTTCCATAAGGTCGAAAGCTGCAACCCTTAGAGTCGTTTCGCTATCCAAGGTATAGCTATGCGTGGTGCGTCGTGCGTGGTGTCCAGAAACGGCCGCGCCGTACCCACGCACCACGCACCACCCACCGTCACACGTGGAGTCGCTATGATCGCTCGAGCGCTGCCGTTGCTTGCTGCCGCTGTTTTCCTCGCCAGTCCCGCGTTCGCACAAACGTCACGGCACGTACTCAAGGGCGATTCCATCGCCGTCTATAACCTCGTCGGGGAGCTGCGCGTAGAACGCGGCTCCGGCAGCGACGTGGTCGTGGAGGTGCAGCGGGGCGGCAAGGACGCCGCGCAGCTCGAGATCCAGGCTGGCGCGCTCAACGGCCGTGAGACACTGCGAATCATCTATCCTGACGACGTCATCGTGATGCCGGAGTGGGGCCGCGGCTGGAATACCACGCTGCGCGTGCGGGAGGATGGGACGTTCGGGAATGCCGAACACGGCGACTCGCGTGGGCGCATCCGGTGGTCTCGTGATGGGCGCGAAGTGCGCATCACCGGACGCTCGCGAGACGGTCTCGAAGCCTACGCTGATTTGCGCGTGACCGTCCCCGCCGGGAAGACGATCAGTCTCAACGTCGGCGTGGGAAAGGTGTTCGTCAGCAACGTCGAGGGCGACATTCGGGTGTGGGTGGCCTCGGCGGACGTCGCCGCGGATCGCACGCGCGGCACGCTGCGCATCGGGACTGGATCGGGCAACATCGATCTGCGCACCGCCGCGGGCGACGTGACGCTGGAGACGGGGTCGGGCGACGTCACCGTCTCGGAGATGCAGGGAACTCGCCTCAGCGTGGAAACCGGATCAGGAAACGTCACGCTCACTGGCGCAAAGGCGGGCATGCTCAACGTCCAAACCGGCTCTGGCGAGATCAACGCGACCGCGGCGACGGGCGATGAGCTCTCGTTCGAGACCGGCAGCGGCAACGTGGACGTCACTCTGGGCGCCGCGTTCACGGCGCTGAGCATCGAGACCGGCTCGGGCGACGTGACGCTCAAAGTTCCGCCGACGGTGGGTGCGCAGGTGGATCTCGAAACCGGCAGCGGCGACATCGATCTGGGCGGCCTGACGCTGCAGGTCCGCCGCATCGAGCACGATCATGTGAGCGGAACACTCGGCGACGGCAAGGGCCGGCTGTCGGTCGGGACCGGCTCGGGGAACGTGCGACTCGAAAAGCTCTAGAAACCCTCTTCTTCGAGCCGCTCGATTTCGCGGCGCTGTTTCTTGGTCGGCCGGCCCTTGCCTTGGTAGGTGGGGGCCGGCGCGATTTTATGGGCCTGCGCGAGGCGCTCGCGCTCCGCACGGCCCTCGGGAGTCTCATCGTAGAGCAGCTGAGCATCGCGCGGAGGACCGCGGCGCTCACTCACGGCACGCACGGTGATGAACCAGTCGTAGGGACCGAGCCGGACTCGGAGGGAATCCCCCACCTGCACGAGTTTCGCGGGCTTCGCGCGGCTGCCGTTCAGATACACCTTGCCGCCATCCATCGCCTCGGCGGCAAGGCCGCGTGTTTTGAAGAACCGCGCGGCCCAGAGCCATTTGTCGAGGCGGACTCTTTCGGCAGGCATACCGAAAGGTATTATCAACCGCGATGAAATGGGTTCTGGTAGTTCTCGGTACGGTGTTTGGTGTGGTGGCCTTGATGGCGCTGATCGGCGCGTTCGTCCCGCGTGAACATCGGGCGACGAGCACCGTCACGCTGCGCCAGCCGCCGGAGAGTGTCTGGACGGTTGTGCGCGACCTGGGTGGGGTCCCGGCGTGGTGGCCGGAGATCAAGGAGTCGGTGCGTCAGCCTGACAAGAACGGCCAGGAAGTCTGGCGACAGAAAATGAGCGGGTGGGACGTTCCGCTCATCGTCATCGAGTCCGCTCCGGGGCGACGCCTGGTAACGCAGATCGACACGAGCGCCGGCGGGGCCTTCGGCGGCACCTGGACCTATGAGCTGGTCTCCGATTCCGGAGCCACAAAAGTCAGCGTGACAGAAGCGGGCTGGATCGGGAATCCGATCTTCCGCTTTCTGTCACGCTTTGTGTTCGGCTACTACGGTACTCTCGATGGCTACCTAAAAGCATTGGGCAAGCGGTTTGGTGAAGACGTCCAACCCGCCCACTCCTGAGGTTATCGACTCCGGAGCTTGCTCAGTAACCGTAGAATCGCGACGTACAGCCAGATCAACGTCACGACCAATCCGAACGCCGCGTACCACTCCAGATGCTTCGGTGCTCCCTGTTCTACGCCTTGTTCGATGAAGTCGAAATCGAGCACGAGGTTCAACGCGGCAATCGTGATCACGAACAGGCTGAAGCCGATGCCGAGCAGCGAGCCCTCATGCAGCATCCCGATGCGCACACCAAAGAACGAGAGAGCGATCGCCACGAGGTAGAACAGGGCGATCGCACCGGTCGCGGCGCAGACGCCCAGCTTGAAGTTCTCGGTGACCGGGATGATCCGCATCCGGTAGATGATGAGCAGCGCGAACAGGACGCCAAACGTCAACGCGACCGCCTGCATCACGATGCCCTTGAACTGCGCCTCGTAAATCGCGGAGATCGCGCCGAGCGCGAGCCCCTGGAGCGCGGCGTAGACGGGAGCCGTGATCCTGGCGAGTCCCGGCGCGAACACGGTGATGAGTCCCACAACGAAGCCGCCCGCTAGCCCGGCCAGGAGATATCCGTCGATCGGGGCGCCGATGAACGCTTCCATCCAGGTCCAGGTCGCGGTGGCGATCAGGATGAGCAGCAGGAAGGCCGTGCGATTGATGGTGCCCTCCAACGTCATCGCGGGCGTGCCTTCGACGCGCTGGACGTTGGCGAATGTCTTGGCGTTGAGCACAGGGTTCGTGGTGCGCATCTACGCCTCCAAAAACCTCAAAAGGGGCTCCTAAGCTAAAAGCGAGCCCCCAATCCGCCAAATTGAGCGTGAAACGTGCTTGAAATTTCGCTAGTTACGTGATCCAGCGCTCAAGTATCCGACCGCCGCGTAGGCCAACGCCTTCACACCGACCGGCAGTGCCGCTTCGTCGACGAAGAACCGCGGGGAGTGGTTGGGGGCCACCGTGGCCGGGTCACTGCCAGGTGGCGTAATGCCCAGGAAGAAGAACACGCCGGGAATGCGCTGTTGATAGCGGGAGAAGTCCTCGGCGGGCGTAACCGGTTGCGCGAGCAGTACGTGATTGGCTCCCGCTGCCGCGCGCAGCGCCGGAAGTGTTTTCTCCATCAGCGCCGGATCGTTGTACGTAACGGCCGTCATCGTATCGATCACAACCTGCGCGGTTGCGCCGGCGCTGTGCGCAATCGATTCCACGGTTCTCCGGACGCGCTGGTGAATGTCGTTCCTGACTGGTGGGTCGAAGGCCCGGATCGTTCCGAGCATCACCACGCTGTCAGGGATGATGTTGAAACGGATCCCGCCGTTGATCGCGCCCACCGTGATGACCGCGGCGCCCGCGGTAAGATCGACCTGGCGGCTCGTGATCGTCTGCAGGCCGAGGACGATTTGCGACGCCACGACGATCGGGTCGATGCCGTTCCAGGGCTGGCCGCCATGCGTTTGCCGGCCTCGCACGACGATGCGCAGCTGATCGGCGCTGGCCATGATGCCGCCGGCGCGATAGCGAATTTCTCCAGCCGGAAACGGCAGCACGTGCAGCCCGAAAATCGCGCCCGGCTTCGGATCGTCGAGCACGCCCTGCTCGATCATCAGCTCAGCGCCGCCGCGCTCGCCTGCGGGAGAGCCTTCCTCGGCGGGCTGGAAGATGAACTTCACCGTCCCCGGGAGGTCGGCGCGCATGCCGGCCAGCACTTCCGCGGCACCGAGCAGCATCGCCGTGTGCGCGTCGTGACCGCACGCGTGCATCACGCCCACGTCCTGCCCGTTATACGTCGTCCGCACCTTCGAGGCGAACGGCACATCCACTTCTTCAGTGACGGGCAGGGCGTCCATGTCGGCGCGCAACGCGACGACCGGGCCGGGCTTGCCCCCGCGCAGCACCGCCACGACGCCGGTGTGCGCGACGCCGGTCCGTACCTCCATGCCGAGCGAGCGAAGCTGATTCGCGACAAGCTCGGCGGTGCGTGTTTCGCGATTGGACAGCTCAGGGTGGGCATGAATGTCGCGGCGCCAGGCAACGACTTTGCCCTGAACCTGCCCGGCTCGTCGATCGATCTCGGCGCTCAAGCGGGTCGACTGGGCCAGGCAGGGGATGGGCAGGGCCAAAAGGGCCAGGGAGATTAGTCGCATGCGGTAAGCTAGCGAATCCCGCCAACCCTTTCACCGTACAGAGTGTCGAACCCGCAACCCTGTCGCCCCTGGAGCCCGTCATGAAATGCTCGCTCGCTGGTTTCGCCGCTGCCTTCCTGCTGTTGCCCGCGACCCTGTACGCCCAGGACAGCAACGAGGAATGGCTCGACGACTGCCGAGACGGCTGGGGTCACTCCGGTTCGCGTGCGCGGCATTGTGAGATCCGCGAGCTGGGGATGAAGCCATCCAGGGGTCCGCTGAGCGTCCAGCCCGGAGTAAACGGCGGCGTCGAGATCGTCGGGTGGGACCGCGACAGCATCGCGATCACCGCGCGAATCCAGGTGCACGCGCGCACTCAGGACGATGCAGAGGCGATCGCCCGGGAGATCAAAATCGAGGTGGCCGGGAACGTCGTGCGGGTGAGCGGGGCGCGGAGCTCCTCCGGACGCAATCAGCACTGGGGGGGCGTCATGTTCATCGTGATGGTGCCGCGGAAAACGGACCTTACCCTCTCGACCGACAACGGCCCGCTCTCGGTGAGTGACGTGACGGGAACGATGGATCTCGAGACCCAGAACGGGCCGCTCTCGCTTTCGGGCGTGGGTGGTGACGTGCGCGCGACGGCCCAGAACGGTCCGCTGTCGGTCGATCTGATGGGGACGAGGTGGGAAGGCGCCGGGCTCGACGCGCGGACCCAGAATGGGCCCGCGGATCTGCGAATCCCCGACAATTACAACGCCAAGATCGAGTTCGGGACGGTGAATGGTCCGATGGACGTCGGTTTCCCCATGACCGTGACGATCAGCGGCCGCGTCAAAGACCGAATCTCGACGACGCTGGGCAGCGGTGGCCCCCCAATCAAGGTCGTGACGACGAATGGGCCGATGACTGTCAGGCGCGGCGGGATCTAAACGCCCCCCCATCCCCGATATCCTCGTTCCACAGCTCGGGGTGCGTCCGGATGAACTCGGTCATCAACCGGATGCAGGTCGGGTCCTGACGCACCTCGAGTGTTACGCCGCGACTCAGCAGTAACGCTTCTTCGCCCAGAAACGTCTTGTTCTCGCCGATGATCACGCGGGGAATGCCGTACAGCAGGATGGCGCCGCTGCACATCGCGCAGGGTGACAGCGTCGTGTAGAGCGTCGACTCACGATAGACAGCGGCAGGCTGCCGGCCCGCATTCTCGAGCGCGTCCATTTCGCCATGCAGCACGGCGCTGTTTTTCTGCACGCGGCGATTGTGCCCGCGACCGATGATTTTTTCCCGCCACACGATCACGGACCCGATCGGGATCCCTCCTTCCCGGAGGCCCTCGTCGGCTTCCCGGATCGCCGCCTGAAGAAATGGATCCGGACTCATGCGATCAGACTCGCACGCATACCGTCGTACTCCCACACGTTCGGGCCGCGTGGCGCCTCGCGCGCGATGCGCACCATCGCGCGCGCGA
>DASTDR010000362.1:0-3824 GCA_035710265.1 Gemmatimonadales bacterium
TTCGCGGCATTCGTCGCCTCGGTGGTGCCGGCGTCGAGAGCGGCAGCGGTGGCGCCGATGATGGCGCTCCGCACCGACTAGTGGTCTCCCGCTTTACGTTTCGTTGAAACGCTCCACCAGAGAACAACCCGCGGGGGCGTGCTGGCTCACGGCATCCGTAACAAACCGGTAACGCGAGTGCGAGACCCTCGGGACACGATGAATTCCGATGCCCGTGTTGAACGTCGATGGACGGGCGGAGTGTCGGCGGCAGTTGTGCTCGCCATCCTGGCGGGTCACGCAGGCGCAAGTGCGCAACGGGAGAATCCCGTTGACGACAGGCCGCAATTCGAAGTGGCGACCGTCAAGCTGGCGGCGCCGGACGCGGAGCGCATTGTCATTACGCCGCCGCCGGCGACCCCGAACCGGATGTACATCTCGAGCATGACTCTGGCGACGCTGATCTATTCCGCGTACGGTGACGGAGGATTCAACACCTCGATGCGTGTCACGGGAGGGCCTGACTGGATCAACAGGACGACGTTCGCCGTCGAAGGCGTGGCGTCCGGGAAACCGACGCTGCGGCAATTCCGGCTCATGCTGCAGCGCCTGCTCGAGGAGCGGTTCGCATTGAAGATGCGCACCGAGATGTCCACTGCCGACATGCTGACCCTCGTGACCGAACGGAGCGACGGCACGCTCGGCCCGAAGGTCAAGCCGTGGAGCGGCACCTGTCCGAAGGTCATGCCGCTGCTGTATTTCGCGTCGCCTCGGCGAGCCCTGCTGCAGAATGGGCCGCGTTCGGAGGGGGATGATGCAGCCGTGGCGGAGTGTCCCACCGGCTATCGAGCGGGTGGGATCACACTCGATGGCGTCACGATGTTCACGGTCGCAGAGGTCCTCTCACTGCCGCCGGGGCGGGCGTTACTGGGCACGATCGTTGCCGATCAAACCGGCCTGAAGGGGCGATACACGATGGACCTCGATTACCCGTTTCCTGTGCAGCGTGCTGGCGATCCTGCTGTTCCAGCGGAGTTCGGTCTGCCCTCCTTGCCCACGGCCGTTCAGGAGCAGTGGGGACTGCGGATCGTGCCTGGCAAGGGGCCGTTCAGACTCGTCGTGGTCGAGAGCGCGCAACTGCCGTCCGCAAACTGAGCGCGCACCGCGAGGGCACGCGAGGTGCAATGCCTCGAGATCGGTGGAGACTCGTTATCTCCGCACCGGATCCGAGCTTGGCCAGAAACGACCAGTCGAAATCGGAAGGCCTTTGAAGAACGCGTTGACCGAGCGAATCTTGCCGCCCCACACCTTGAACGCCTCGAAGGTCACCAGCGCATTGCCGACGCCGTACGAGTCACCGGTGTGGCCGAAGTTCATCCACAGGAGGACGGTGCCGTTCTCTTCGTCCACGGCCGCCACGCTCGCAATGACGCCGGGATGCACGATGATGTTCTGTTCGTACATGCGGCGCCGCGGATCGGTCTGGTCAGCCGTAATGACGCCGTTCTCGACACGATAGGCGTCATCGGCGAATGGCGTGCCGCCATCGGTGAAGTTGCCGACGCGCAGGCCCTCGGGATACGTGAGGGCGATCCGGATCATCTCGTCGCGCGAATTCCTCATGCCCGCCGGTACCGGGTCGTTCATGCCGCGAATTGGCTTTCCCAGTTCCGTCGGCTGGAACTTTCCTCCCGCACCGACACGCTGCACCAGCGTCTCGATACCGGCGATCTTCATGTCCGCGACATGGAGCAGCACGGAATAGAGCACCTGGGTCTCGGCTTCACGCAGGAGCACGTGCGCGGCGGCGACCTGCTTGCGCGTATCGATATAGTCCTGACGGAATCCGCCGTTGGCCGTGACGCTTTTCCAGAGGCCTTCGCCGAGCCTGGCGTTCCGCGAATCCTCCGTGTAGCGGACAGCGTTCGCAAGGGGCAGCCTGGAAGAGTCATGCGCCACGAGGGCATCGATGAACTGCGTCATCAAGCCGGTCAGGCACGCGCGGTTGCATTCCTGCGCAAATACCGGCGTCGGCACCAGGCTCACCACGGACAGAATCCCTGAGAGCACGATGAGTCTGGCCAAACGCCCGCAGCAATCTCTAGACATGGCGTGACTTTACTCTGTTTCCGCGCGGTCGAAGTTCTTGTGGCTGGGTTAGACCCACAGCCGCCTGGGCCACCGTTCGACGGGTACCTTGCGGCGCAGGACGAAGAGCTTGTACTCGGAGTGAATAATAAACACGATGGCCGCACCGGCTGGGGAGACGTACACTCGCCTGTCACCTAGACCGCTCACGAGTGTCATCGTCATGCCAATCGTGAGAACACCCCCCCGCACAGTGCGCACGATCCACCCCGCACGACTCGAGCCGACCGGGATGGCCTGCAACACCGCGTCGATCACCACCATCGTGAGAAAGTATTTCGTGTAGCTGTAGCCCGGGGTGTTGCCCGGGATGAAGACCAGGGCTAACGCCGACAGTAGTGCCACGATGCCGACCCAGACCCAGCGCATCCGCGACATCAACCCGCGCAACAGAACGTCTTCACCTTCGGTGAGCAGTACACGCCGGTACTGTCGGTTCGCGGTCTTCGCATCGCCCAATGCGCTCAGGACGCGACGTTCCGCGTCAAGCGGATCAACGTCTGCTGTTCCTGCCGATTCGAGCGCGGACGCATAATGCTCGCCGATCTCGCCCCTCACGCGCTCTGCTGCGGAATCGCACAAACCGCGGGTGGCCACCGACAACCACTGTTCCAGCGTCTGCATGCTCACGCCTCCCTGAGGATCAACGACACCGCTCGAGAGAGGGTGCGCCACTCCTCACGGTCCTTCGCGAGAGTTTTGCGGCCTGCGTGTGTAATGCGGTAATAGCGCCGTGTGCGGCCGTTCTCGACCTGTTCGTAGGACTCGACCCGCCCTTCCTGTTCGAGTTTGTGCAGCGCGGGGTAGAGAGTGCCCTCCTTGAAGTCGAGGACACCGCGCGAGCGCTCTTTGATGCGCTGCGCGATCGAGTAGCCGTGATCGGGCTGCTGGGCGAGGGCTTCGAGGATCAATGTGGGCAGCGTGCCACGAAGGTTCATCAAATACCTCGTATTCCGAGGTATGGTCGCGCCAGCCCGTGCACATGTCAAGGGGCGTCACCGGCGCCGATCCCGCGCAATGCTTCGTGGTATTCTCCCGACCCAAGACCAGAACGATTCGAGGGATCCGCTCATGAAATTCAGACAGCTTTGCATCGCCGCCGCCGCGCTTCTTGCCGCTCTTTCCGCCATCATGACCGGTCCGGCCGCCGCTCAGGGCCGCGGGGGCATTCCCGTGCCAGCCCTGCCCGACCAGCCGTGGGAGTACCAGACGGCCAATGCCAAGATCCGCGTGCGCGTGCTCACCGGGGGCCTCGAGAATCCCTGGAGCCTGGAGTTCCTGCCCGATGCGTCGATCCTGATTACCGAACGCAACGGACGGCTCCGTCATTTCAAGGACGGCGTGCTCTCCGGTCCGGTCCCGGGCCTGCCGGCGGTCGTGTCCGACAACTTCATCAGCGGTCTGCACGACATCAAGCTCCACCCGGGCTTTGCGCAGAACCGGCTCGTCTACTGGGTCTATAACAAGGCCGACGCACCAGCGGCACCCGCGGCAGCAGCAGCACCAACTGCCCCGGCAGCGCCCGCAGCACCACCGGCAGGAGCAGCAGGCGGCGCAGCACCAGCAGCAGGCGGCGGGGGCCGGGGCGGCCGCGGCGGCGGGGGCCGGGGCGGGGGGACGAGAACACTGACGGTCGCGCGCGGTGTCTTCGATGGCACGGCGCTCACGAAGGTCGAGGACGTCATCAGGATGCAAGG
>DASTDR010000363.1:0-2420 GCA_035710265.1 Gemmatimonadales bacterium
CGACCCGCGCGGTCGTGTTCATGCTGGTCCCGAAGGGCAGTCCGTTGGTGTTGCCCTTGTAGACCCGACACTGCTGTCTCTCTCACGGCCGCGCCGCCGTTGTTGACACCAATTAGGCTTGGTGTTGACAGACGACACCAACAGGCGATAGTGTCGTTTGTCGACACCATGCCGCGACACCCGATTCCAGACCTGCTGCCCTTGATTCCAAACGCCAACCAGAGGCATCGTTCAGGGCCAATGCGCACCTCTCTCATCTCTCTCATATTCGTGGGGTTCGTCGTCCTCGGACCTGCTCAGGAGCGCGTGGCGCTCCAATCAACGGCCTCGGCCCAATCCCGGCTGACATCACGCATCGTCGTCACGGTTCCGGCAGACGATGCGGAGCTCTCGGTGAACGGCGAGAACGTGACATCGACGCCGCGGCTGGGAACCGCGCCGTCCGAGGCAACGTAATTCACGCCATGACCAGACTCGCCTTCGCCATCCTTGTGGCCGTCGTGTGCGGCTCCGCCGGCACCGCCGCCCAGGCCACCGAGGTCACCGGGAAGTGGACGGGAACGCTGACGTTCTCGATAAACGGCCAGCAGCAGCCGGTGTTCATGATCCTCACGCAGAAGGGCACCGAGCTGACCGGCTCGGCGGGACCGAGGGAGGACCGGCAGTGGCCGATGGTCAGTGGCAAGGTCGAAGGCGGGAAGGCCACGTTCGAAGTCCAGACCGACGGGCCTCTGCTCAAGTTCTCGCTGACCCTTACCGACGGACGGTTGAAGGGAGAGGCGTCCGGCGAGGCGGCCGGGCAGACGATGACCGCGGCGGTAGACGTCGACCGCGTCAAGTAGCCGGCAGCTGGCAGTGGGCAGCGGGCAGTGAGGTAACGGAGACTCGCGCGCGCTGATGTCGTATCGCGGCGGAGGTTCCATGCGGAGGCTTGCCGCGCTCGTCCTGCTTGCTCTTTCCCTGTCGACAAGTCGTCCTGACTGCCGACGAGTGGCCGATGTTCCGCGGCCGCGCCGCCGGTGTCGGCGTCGACGACCCGGCGCTGCCCGACACCTGGAGCACCACGGAAAACGTGGCGTGGAAGGTGCCGGTAGCCGGCCTGGGCTGGAGCTCGCCGACATCCGACGCAAGGCACTCGACGAGGCTGCAGCTGTGCTCGAGCCGACCTTCAAGTTGGTTTTCCCGCGGCATGAACCGAAGAAACCGACCTCGCACGAACGATGCGACAGGGTTATGTCACAGTTCACGTCACAGTGGGATGATCTCAAGAACGAGATCCGCAAGAACGTTAAGGGAATTGGCTCGCCGCACTGGACGATTTCCGCAACTGGCTCATCCGCGAAGCCGCGTAGAGCCCGAATCACGGCATACCCCTGAGCAGTTGATTCTGACCGACGAACGGCTCGATTAGCCGTGTCTCTGCTCGTCACTCCATTCATCGTTGAAGTACTGCCGTTCGTTTGAAGAGAGCTGATCGGCGCCGGCCACGCCGCGTAAAGTCGTGCTCGCCGTGAGTGTTGTCCACTCAGTCGAACCAACCGCCGCACGTCTCCCCGCCAGCGTCCAGACCGTCTACAGCGGCGTCTGCCATGGAACTCTCGGAGAACTGTTGCAGGGGCCGTTCGTTCGGGACGAGGAGCTGCACATTGCGATCTACTTGTCTCTCCACGCGCAATCGCTTCCCGACGGTAGATGGACCTACGACTCTGAACTGCTCGAAGGCAAAGGGATCGCGAGCTCCACCGCCGACATCGTCGCGACCATCCGCTGTCTCGATGCGATCTTCAATCGCCAATCCTCTGCCGGCCGAGCTGCAGGCCACACTCGCTCGCGTTGCCCAGGAGCGCGGCACGAATCCTCAAGATCTGGCTCGCGAAGCGATCGAGCGCCTGGTCGAGTACGACGATTGGTTCGTGCGCGAGGTCGAGACAGGCCTCGCCCAGATCGCAGCGGGCCACACGTTGACGCACGACGAGGTCGGCGCACGTCTGCACACATCTCTCAGGTAAACAGTCCCGTCGGTTGCACGACGCGCCAGCTGACCTGCTGACGTTTCCAAACCGCGGGCGCCCCGGAAAGCACAAGGGCACGAGAGAGCTTGTCCTCGCCCCGTTGCCGTAGGTTGTTGTGTACACGTTTCGAGACGATGTGGTGTTTGTGGTCCGCATTCTCCACGGTGCCCAGCAGTGGCCGTAGGGGGCGCTACATCAAGCCACCGATAGTAGACCTCGGTGAGATCAGCCAAGTCCGTGACGATAAGAACGATTAGCGGCGCCGGAACTCGCGCGACACGCACTGAGCGGCCCGTTCGAGGGATGGGACGTCGTGCTCGTCGAACTGAACATCCCACCTGGCCGCACCTCACCGGGCCCGGGCCATCGTCATCCCGGTCCCGTCCTCGGCTACATCGTCGAAGGTCA
>DASTDR010000364.1:0-8529 GCA_035710265.1 Gemmatimonadales bacterium
TGGCCTGCGGCGCCGTCACCGGGTGAGAGCGCAGCGGCCAGGTCGAAGGGAAGCGGCGGACGCCGCCACACCCCAGGGCGGCGCTGGCAATGACGAGGACGAGGATCTTTCGCATTTTGTAATCTTCCGTCTAATTGTCTGCCATGGCAAACGCCGATTTCCGCGACCCGAGGCCCACTGAACAGCGCAATCCCGGGACGCAGCGCATCGATATCGCCTCGAGCCTGGAAATCGTGGACCTGATCAACGCCGAGGATGAGTCCGTGGCGGGGATCGTACACGGCGAGCGGGAAAAGATCGCGCGGACCATCGATCTGTTGGTCAACGCCTTCAAGACCGGCGGCCGGCTGTTCTATGTGGGCGCCGGCACCTCCGGACGGCTCGGCGTACTCGATGCCGCGGAGTGCCCTCCCACCTTCGGGACGCCACCGTCTCTGGTGACCGGGGTGATCGCCGGGGGTTACCCGGCGCTCGTGAGGAGCGCCGAGGGCGCCGAGGACGACGTGAACGCCGGTGCCGCCGACATCGAGACCGCCGGGGTTACGAATCGGGACGTCGTAATCGGCATCGCCGCGAGCGGAACGACGCCGTACGTCCGCGTCGCGCTGACACGCGCGCAAACCATCGGCGCGCGGACCGTGCTGTTCACCTGTGGTACGCCACCCAAAGCGCTTTCGGAGACCTGCGACGTCATCATCAACCCGGTCACCGGTCCCGAAGTCCTCACCGGATCCACCCGGCTCAAGGCCGGCACGGCGACCAAGATGGTGCTGAATACGCTCACCACGGGCACGATGATCCGGCTCGGCAAGGTTTACGGCAACCTGATGGTGGACCTGATGGCGGTGAGCCAGAAGCTGCACGACCGCGGTGAACGCATCGTCATGGAGTGCTGCGGAGTGGGCCGGGCGGAAGCGCGCGCCGCGATCGAGCGCGCGCAGGGGAGTGTGAAGCTCGCGATCGTGATGGTGCGCAAGCGCGTCGACCTCAACGAAGCGAAGCGCATGCTGGAGAGCGCGGGCGGATTCATCCGCCCCGTGGTCGGCGATCCACCCGCGGTGCGCGGATGACCAGGACACTCGCGGTTGGCGTCATGTCGGGGACGTCGCTCGACGGCATCTCGACCGCGCTCGTCAAGCTCAACGACTCGGGGGGGGCGGGGGGGAGCGTCGAGCTCGTCGCGTTCCGCCAGGAGCCGTATTCGACGGCTGAGCGCGGATCGATCATCGATGCGATCGCGCGGGGCACCCCCAAAGACGTCGCCTTTCTCCATGTGGCGTTGGGCGAGCGCTTCGCCGGCGCGGTGCTCGCGCTGCTGGCGCAGGCGCGCGTCGCGCCCAAAGACCTCGCGTTCGTGGCGTCGCACGGGCAGACGATCTGGCACGAGCCCGGCCGCGCCACCTTCCAGCTCGGCGACGCCGCGGTCCTCGCGGAGCGCCTGGGCGTGCCGGTCGTGAGCGACTTCCGCGCCCGCGATGTCGCTGCGGGCGGGCAGGGCGCGCCCCTCGTGCCGCTTGCCGACGTGATGCTGTTCGGGCACGAGACGCACGGCCGCTGGCTGCTCAATGTCGGCGGGATCGCGAATGTGACCTGGGTGCCGCGTCGTGGGGTGAGTGAGGGAGCGTTCGCGTTCGACACGGGACCCGGCGTCGGCGTGGTCGACTCGATCACGCGCCGCATCGATCCGGACGCGACGTTCGACAAGGACGGAGAGCGCGCGCGCCGCGGCCGGCCAATCGCCAAGGTGCTGGACGAGCTGCTCACGGACCCCTACTTCGTGGCCGAGCCGCCCAAGAGCACGGGGCGCGAGCGGTTCGGGATCGAGTACGCGGACAAGCTGCTGGCGCGCGTCAAGAAAGCGGGAGGGTCGGACAATGACGCCGTCGCCACCGCAACCGCGCTCACGGTGGAAACCATCGGTCGCGCCGTGGCCCGGTGGGGTACGGATGAGACGTCCGAGATCGTGATCTCGGGCGGCGGGGCCAAGAACCCCGCGTTGCTCGAGCAGCTCGCGGCGCGTGTCCGCCCGCGTCCCGTCGTCTTGTTCGACCAGGTGTTCTTCAACGGCGAGGCCAAAGAGGCTGTCGCGTTCGCATTCCTCGGCCATCAGACGGTGACGGGCAAGCCCGGCAATCTTCCCGCGGCAACCGGCGCGCGGGGTCCCAGAGTCCTGGGACACGTCACACCGGCTTAGCATTTCCTCCTTCGCCAGCGAAGTCGCGCGACTGGTCTGCCCATCGATCCGGTGGCGCCGCGGCTCGTTCGGCTCCGAGCGCGCCAAGATCCGCGAGGCGCTCTCAGCGGGGGTGGGCGGTTTCATCCTCTTTGGCGGCACGCGCGCGGCCGTCACCGCACTCACGAACGACATCCGCACGAAAGCCGGCCGGCCGCTGCTCCTCGGCTCCGATTTGGAGCGCGGCGCGGGCCAGCAAGTGAGGGGACTGACCGAGCTGCCGACGCCCGGCGCCCTTGGGTTCCTCAATGATCTCGATGCGACCGCGCGCTGCGGCGCGATCACCGCGCTTGAAGCGCGCTCCGTTGGAATCAATTGGGTGTTTGCGCCCGTCTGCGATCTCGACATCGAACCGAAGAACCCGATCGTCCAGACGCGCTCGTTCGGCGCGGATCCGGCGCGCGTCGGCGCGCATGCCGCGGCGTGGATCAGCGCCTGTCAGAAGGAAGGCGTGCTCGCCTGCGCCAAGCACTATCCCGGCCACGGGCGGACCACGACCGATTCGCACGAGGGTGTCCCGGTCGTCGAAGGCAGCGTCGCCGAGCTGCAGCAGTCAGACGCCGCGCCGTTTGCGGCCGCGGTCCAGGCAGGGGTCGGCAGCGTGATGCCGGCGTTCGTGGCCTATCCGGCATGGGATGAGCGTGGTGCAGCAGCCGTATTCTCGGGTCCGATTCTCGATTACCTGCGATCCCGGATCGGATTCAGCGGACTGCTGGTAACCGACGCGTTCATCATGGGTGGAGCGACCGAGGCGGCACCGGAAGGCGATGCGGCCGTGGCGGCGCTCGCGGCGGGGTGTGACGTGCTGCTCTATCCGACCGACTGGGCGGGCGTGGTCCGGGCACTGCGGCGTGTCGGGCAGGAGCGTGTGGAGGAAGCGCTCGGGAGATATGAGAAAGCGTTGGGAGCCGCTCACCCCGGGGCGACGCCCCGGGGTCAGCAGAGCTCACTCGACGAATCGACAAAGGCCGAGCATCAGCGATTCGCCGATGAACTTGCCGATCGCGCGCTCCACCGGTTGCGCGGGGAGCTGCCGTCGCTGGGGAAGTCCGTCAGTGTGACGATCGTGGACGACGATGTCGGCGGACCGTACACGATTCCGCCCCGTGATGTATTCATCCGGGAGCTGATGGCTCGCGGTATCACCGTTCCCCGGTATCCCGAACCCGGGACTCGGCACATCGTGCTCGTGTATGCGGAGCCCAGGTCATGGAAAGGCCGAGGGGACCTGGGCGCGCGCTCGCTGGCGCAGCTCGGGCGACTCGTGCCGGAGGCTTCACTCGTGATTCTGTTCGCACATCCGCGACTTGGCGCGCAGATCCCGGGCGATGTGCCGGTGCTGTGCGCGTGGCATGGCCAGGCGTTAATGCAACGGGCCGCTGCGCGACGGGTGCAGGTGTAGCGCTCCCGGACCTGTTCCGGGTACTGTACCTCATATGGACTCCGTGCTGGGGTAAAGGCATGCGGCGTGAGATTCGGTTTCTGCGACGCGGACAACAGGTACAGCTCAGCGGCAGGTTGCCGATGCTGACGCTGCTCGAGTACCTGCGCGTGAACGAGCATGCGGTCGGCACCAAGGAGGGCTGCGCGGAAGGCGACTGTGGCGCCTGCACCGTGGTGCTGCGGAAGCGGATCGATGGCAAGCTGCACTACCAGGCGGTGAACTCCTGTATCCTGCTCGCCGGCCAGGCCGATGGCGCGGAGGTCATCACGGTCGAGGACCTCGCGGATGGCGCCATCCTGCACCCCGTCCAGCAACGGTTGGTCGAGCAACACGGGAGTCAGTGCGGTTTCTGCACTCCCGGCTTCGTAATGGCGCTATTTGCGCTGTATCACGCCGATCGCCCCGAGCAGCTCGACCGAGGCGCGGTCAACGACTGGATCGCCGGCAACCTGTGTCGCTGCACCGGCTACCGACCGATCGTCGAAGCCGCGCTCGCCGCGTGTCGCGGTCCTGCGTCGGACCGATTCACCGCGCAAGAGCGAGCTGTGGTGAAGGCGCTCAACGCGATGCAGGACGACGACGACCTGTTCGTGGGCACCGAGGAGCAGTTCTTCGCGGCGCCGGCCAGCGTGGCGAGTCTGGCGAAGCTCTACGGCGCCAATCCGGACGCCGTGCTCCTGGGTGGCGCCACGGACGTCGGTTTGTGGATCACGAAGAAGCTCCAGACCCTGCCCAAGATCATTTGGCTCGGCCGCGTACCTGAGCTGACCGAAATCGAAAAGGGCCCCGGCGGGCTGACGTTGGGCGCGATGGTCACGCACGAAGCGGCTATCCCGTATCTCACGCGGATCGACCCCGACCTCGGCGAGCTGATGCGCCGGTTTGCCGGCAAGCAGATTCGCAGCGTCGGCACGATCGGCGGCAACATCGCGAACGGCTCGCCCATCGGCGACACACCCCCCGCGTTGATCGCGCTCGGGGCGACTCTGCTGCTGCAGAAAGGGAAGAAGCAACGGACCATTCCGCTCGAGCAATTCTTCGTGGCGTACGGCAAGCAAGACCGTGCTGCGGGTGAGTTCGTTCGCAGCGTCCACGTGCCCAAGCTCAAAAAGAACGAGCGGTTCCGCTGCTTCAAGATCTCGAAGCGATTCGACCAGGACATCTCCGCCGTCATGGGTGCGTTCAAGTTCACGGTCCAGGGGTCACGCATAACCGAGGCGCGGATCGCTTTCGGCGGCATGGCGGCGACCCCAAAACGGGCCGTACACGCGGAGCGGGCATTGGCCGGCGCGGACTTCACGAACGAAGCAAGCTGGCAGCCCGCACTGGCGGCGCTGGATCGCGACTACACGCCGATCAGCGACCAACGCGCCGGCGCGGAGTACCGGGCGACGGCGGCGCGGGCAGTCCTGCGCAAAGCGCTCGTCGAGCTTGGTGGAACGTCCACACAGAACACACGGATTGTGGGACGTCGGGAGGCGGCCGATGTCGGCGCTTGATCATCTGACCGAGACCGAAGCGCAACTGCGCATCGTGCAGACGCCGACGGCACACGACTCCGCTGTCCGTCATGTCAGCGGCACGGCCACGTATGTCGACGACGTCCGCGAACCCGAAGGCACGCTCCACATCGTCCCCGCAGGATCACCCGTTGCGCGCGGGCGCATCAAGCGCCTCGACCTCGGAGCGGTGCGCGCCGCGCCCGGCGTCGTGCGCGTGCTCGGCGCCGCCGACGTGCCCGGCGTCAACGATTGCAGCCCGATGAAAGGGGACGATCCGGTTTTCGCCGAGGGGAGGGTGGAGTTCCACGGCCAGGTGCTGTTTGCGGTCGTTGCCGAAACGCGTGAAGCGGCGCGCCGCGCCGCGCGGCTCGCCGAAATCGAGATCGATCCCGAGCCCGCGCTGGTCACGGTCGATCAGGCATTGGCCGTCCAGCACCGCCTGATGCCCGACTACGCGTTCCGGAAGGGGGACAGCGCGGCCGCCCTCGCGGCCAGCCCCCGCCGCCTGTCGGGCACGCTGCGGATCGGCGGTCAGGATCATTTTTATCTCGAAGGCCAGGTCGCGCTGGCGCTGCGAGCCGAAGATGGAATCTTCGTGCATGCGTCTTCGCAGCACCCGAGCGAAATCCAGGCCATCATCGCGAAGCTGCTGAACCTGCCGCAGGCGGCCGTGACGATCGAGGTGCGACGCATGGGTGGGGCGTTCGGCGGCAAGGAGACGCAGGCCGCGCAATGGGCGGCGATCGCGGCGCTCGGTGCCTGGGTGACCGGTCGTCCCTGCAAAATGCGGCTCGATCGGGACGACGACATGGTCATGACCGGCAAACGGCACGACTTCCGGGCCGATTATGACGTCGCCTTCGATAACGACGGGCGCATCCGGGGTTACGAAGTCACCCTGGCATCGCGCTGCGGCTACTCGGCCGACCTTTCCGGTGCCGTCAACGACCGCGCGATGTACCACTCCGACAATGCCTACTATCTCCCCGCCGCCACCATCCTGTCGAAGCGGCTGAAGACCCATACGGTATCCAATACCGCGTTCCGTGGCTTCGGAGGCCCGCAGGGCATGATGGCAATCGAGCGCGCCATCGACGCGATCGCGTGGACGCTGGGTGTCGATGCACTCGACGTTCGCAAACGCAATCTCTACGGCGACGGCGATCGCGACCTGACGCCGTACGGCATGCACGTGACCGGCAACGTGCTGCCCGAGCTGATTGAAAACCTGGAACGGACGTCCGACTATCGCGGGCGCCGGAAGAACATTGCCGCATTCAACACAGACAGCCGCTGGCTCAAGCGTGGGCTGGCGCTCACCCCGGTCAAGTTCGGAATCTCGTTCACCAACGCGATGTTCAATCAGGCGGGGGCGCTGGTGCACATCTATCACGACGGCACCGTGCACCTGAACCATGGCGGCACCGAGATGGGACAGGGCTTGTTCACGAAGGTCGCGCAGGTGGTCGCGGAGGAATTCGGCATCGATCTCGAGCGCGTGCGCGTGACGGCGACGACGACCGATAAGGTGCCGAACACGTCCGCCACCGCGGCGTCGTCCGGTTCCGACCTCAACGGGATGGCCGCGCAGGCGGCCGCGCGCACGATCAAGACGCGGCTGATCGAGTTCGCGGCGGCCGAATTCCACGTCCCGGCCGACCAAATCGCGTTCCGTGAGAATCGCGTCTACCTGGGGAAGCCATCGATTTCCTTCGCTGAGCTTGCCGACCGGGCGTGGAAAGGCCGCGTGTCGCTCTCGGCCACGGGGTTTTATCGCACGCCGAAGATCCACTGGGACCGCGAGAAAGCGACCGGCCGTCCGTTCTACTACTTCGCGTATGGGGCCGCGTGCTCCGAGGTGATCGTCGACGTCACCACGGGCGAAATGCGGCTCCTGCGGACCGATATCCTCCACGACGTGGGACGCTCGCTCAACCCGGCGATCGACCTGGGCCAGATTGAGGGCGGCTTCGTGCAGGGCATGGGGTGGTTGACCACCGAAGAGCTGGTGTTCGATGTGGAGGGCCGGCTCCTCACCCACGCACCCTCGACGTACAAGATTCCGTGCGCGTCGGACGTCCCAGCCGACTTCCGTGTCGCGCTGTTCGCGAATACCAATCGCGAAGAGACGATCTATAGCTCGAAAGCGGTCGGCGAGCCGCCCCTGATGCTGGCGATTTCTGTTTTCGCTGCCATCGCCGATGCGCTGCATAGTCTCGATCCGTCGAAGCCGCTGGTGCCGCTGGACGCGCCGGCCACGCCGGAGGCGATCCTGCGTGCGACACAGACGCTTCTGAAATGAGGCTCGTGTTGGTGCTCGCGACAGTCCTCACGACACAGTTAGTCGCCCAGGACAGCGTGAGCGACGATGACCGCGCGTGCTATAAGGCGCGCCCCCTGCCGGCCTGCCGAGTGGTTCTGCTCACGAACGCCGGTGGATACCTGAATCTCGCGAGGCCGGACCAGGGCGAGAGCCGCCTGCGCGGAATCCTGGACTGGGGACTGCTCATCAACACCGGGAGTCGCGATGCGATCGGCGCATCGTGGTTCCTGATGCTGGACGAGGATGAGTTTTCGACCGGGCCTGTGGCGCGCTATCGGCGCTGGTTCAGCAACCACCGATCCCTGGACATCACGGTTGGCACGCCGGTATCGACCGGTACCCTGCTTCCAGGCTCGGTGCTGACGATGGTCAAGTACAATCCGGAAGATTGGGCGGGCTTCGCGGTGCGGCCGGAATTCGTGCGCCGCACCGAGTACGTCTGCGACGCGTCGGGCTGCCTGGATAAGACGAGCTCATCCAGCCGTCTGTACCTCGGCGCCGAGGTCGGTTGGTATCCGGGGCTCACCCTCTCCATTGGCAGCGGCATTGTCATCGGGCTACTCATCATCGCGCTGGCCGGTGCCGACTAGAGCCTCAGCGAACTGACGCCAGGACGCGCTGCACCAGCCCGTCCGTGGCGGCGTTGCGGATCCAGCGAGCCACGATCACCAGGTCCTGATCCGGGAACGCGCAGACGACATTCACGCCGGCGCCCCGGTGACAGAAGCTGTTTGCCGGCGCGCTCGGCAGCATGCGCTGGCCCGTGTTCAGAAACCAGTTCATGAATCCATAGCCGGGCTCGACGGAAGTCGGGGTCAGTGCCAGCGACACCCACTTTTCTGAAAGAATCTGCCGGTCCTTCCATTTGCCCCGGCGCAGCGTCAGCAGTCCGAACCGGGCCTGGTCGTACGCGCTGATGAACATCCCGCCGCCCCAGTGGCCGCCGCCGCTCACCGACTGGATTCGCTCCCCATCCAGGACCACCCAGGAATTCTCGTAGCCATGCCAGCGCCAGGTGTTGGACGCC
>DASTDR010000365.1:0-3773 GCA_035710265.1 Gemmatimonadales bacterium
GCCGCCGAGCTCGGTGTCGGCGTGGGCGACCGCATCACCTGGAACGTGCAGGGCGTCCAGATCGAAACGCAGGTCGCGAGCGTGCGGCGCGTTGCGTGGGCGCGATTCCAGCCCAACTTTTTCGTGGTGTTCGAGCCCGGAGTGCTGGAGCGCGCCCCGCAGACGTTCGTGACGCTGACGCGCATCGACGATCCGACGCGGCGCGCCGAGCTGCAGCGGGACGTGGTGCTCGCGTATCCCAACGTCTCGGCGCTGGACCTGACGCTGGTGCAGCGCGCGCTCGACGGCTTGCTGCGCAGCGTGTCGTTGGCCGTGCGCTTCATGGCGCTGTTCAGCATCGGCGCCGGACTCGTGATCCTGGTCGGTGCGCTGGCCGCGTCGCGCTTCCAGCGGCTGCGCGAAGCGGTCCTGCTCAAGACGATGGGCGCGACCGGCAGCCAGGTGCGTCGCATTATGCTCACCGAGTACGTCGCCTGGGGCTCGCTCGCGGCGCTCGTGGGCGTGCTGCTCGCGGCCGGCGCCGGGTGGGCGCTCGTGACGTTGCTGTTCGAATCGAGCTACCGGCTGCCGCTGCTCGAGCTAGGCTCCGTGTGGCTCGCTGTCTGCGTTCTCACCGCTGCGGTCGGGCTCGCGAACAGCGGCGAAGCCCTGCGCGGCACACCACTCGGAGTACTGCGAGGCCTCAGTGAGTAAAGTCTTGCTCGCGCTCGTCACCCTGTGCGCTGTCCCCGTGGCCGGCGCCGATCTCGCGGCGCAGCGAGGGAACGAGCGCGCCAAACCGATCGGCGAGGGCGAGTCCTGTCCGCCCGGGACCACCGAGATCCGTCCGCGGAGCTGCATGGGGCCTGAAGGGGCTGTGCCGAGCATCCTCGACTACCGGCCGCGCTCGACGCTCGTCGTTCCCGCGCATCCCGTCCCCAGGGCGAAATACCCGGTGATCGACTTTCACGGCCATCCGCGGGACCGGCTCGCCTCCGGAGAGAGTCTCGCCAGGCTCGGCACCGAGCTCGACGCGCTCAACGTGCGCCTGATGGTTGCCGCCGAGAACATATCCGGCGACGCGCTGCGGCGGACGGTGACAACGATCGCTGCGTCGAGCGAGATGAAGACCCGAGTGCGTGTCCTCACCGGGATCGACTTCCGGGATGTCGGCCCAGGCTGGGCCGAGCGCGCCGTGGCGCAGCTCGAGGCCGACGTCGCCGTGGGGGCGGTAGGGATCGGCGAGATCGGCAAGTCCTTCGGACAGACGACTCGCAAGGCGGACGGATCGCGGCTCGCGCTCGACGACCCCGAGCTCGATCCGATCTGGGCGGCGGCGGCACGACTGCGGCTTCCCGTATTCATCCATACCGGCGATCCGCAGGAGTTCTATCAGACGCACGATTACAAGAACGAGCGCTGGCTGGAGCTAGCGCTGTTTCCGAACCGGCACCTGGGTCCCGATCAGCATCCGACATTCGAGGAGCTGATGCGGGAACGGGACAATCTGTTCCGCAAGAATCCGCGCACCACATTCGTGGCCGCGCACATGGGGTGGCACGCCAACGATTTGGCGCGCCTGGGCCGCATGCTCGATGAGATGCCGAATCTGTACGTGGAGGTCGGGGCGATTCTGTACGACATCGGGCGTCAACCGCGTGCCGCGCGCGACTTTTTCGTCCGTTACCAGGACCGGATACTCTTCGGCAAGGACTCGTATCAGCCGGAGGAGTATCCTCACTACTTCCGCGTGTTCGAGACCGGCGACGACTACTTCGATTACTACCGCGACTACCATGCGTTCTGGAAGTTGTACGGGATCGACCTGCCGGATGAGGTTTTGAAGAAGGTCTATTACCGGAATGCCCTGAGGATCGCGCCGAGATTGCCGCAGGCCGGTTGGCCGGACTAAGCGCCATCGCGCACGACCACACCGTCATCCAGCGCCGCACGCTGCGGCTGCTGTTCGCGACCCAGATCGTGAGCGGCATGGGAGTGGCGATCGGGTCGTCGGTGGGCGCGTTGCTCGCGGCCGAGCTGGCCGGCGTCGGCCTGTCCGGCCTCGCCCAGAGCGCCGCCATCATTGGCGCGGCGCTGGCCACGATCCCGGCGACCGCGATCGTGCACCGTCACGGCCGGCGGCCGAGCCTCGCGACGGCTTACGGCGTCGCGGCGGTGGGGGCGCTGCTCGTGGTCGTCGCGGCGGTGCGCGGGTCCGTTCCTCTTCTTTTCCTCGGCTACTTCCTGTTCGGTGGCGCATCGGCGGCCAATTTCCAGGCTCGGTACGCCGCGGTTGACCTTGCGCCCGCGGCGCTGCGGGCCCGCCATCTCTCGATCATTGTGTGGGCGACGACGATTGGGGCCGTGGCGGGACCGCATCTCGCGGCGCCGGCCGGCCTGGCGCTGTCGGGGCTCGGCATTCCGACGCTCGCTGCTCCCTACTTCTTCTCCGCGCTGCTCTTCGTGATTACGGGGCTGGTGCTGCTGGCCCTGCTCCGCCCCGACCCCGCGCTGGTTGCCGGAACTTCCGCCGGCGATGGCGTACCGCGACGACTGCGCGACGGAATGCGCGCCGTCGCCGCGTCCCGACCGGCGATCCTCGGCATCACAGCGGTGGCAGTCGGGCAAATGGTGATGACCGGCATCATGGCGATGACGCCGGTGCACATCCGCGGCTCGGGGGGGGGGCACGACGCGGCGCATACGCTGCGCATCGTCGGCATCGTCATCAGCGTGCACATCGCGGGGATGTACGCCTTCGCGCCGCTGATCGGTTGGCTGACCGATCGCTTCGGCCGCCGGCCGGTGATTGTCGCCGGGATTGTGTTCTTGCTGTCGGCGTGTGCGCTGGCAGGCACCGCCGGTTACGACAACGCGCGCCTGGGCGCCGGCCTGATGCTGGTGGGGCTTGGGTGGTCGTGCACGATGGTGGCAGGCTCCACGCTGCTGAGCGAGTCGATGCCGCCCGAGTTGCGCGCCTCGACGCAAGGGTTGTCGGATCTGATCATGGGATTGGCGGGCGCATCGGCGGGCGCGTTGTCGGGTGTGATCATGGGCGCCTGGGGGTTTCCGGTGCTCGCGGTGGTGGCCGCGATGGCGACGGCACCGCTCATTGTCCTGGCTTTCGCGATTCGTGCGAGGTGAGACAGCGAACGATTCTTTAATACTGCTTTCAACGTTCCTTCATTTTGCTTCAGTGCACTGTTGAATGCGTTGCTCCGCGTTCCGCGTCCGACCTCGACGACACGTCACGAGGAGGAGCCGTGAGCAGGCGACTGAAGCAGACCGCTGTCGGCATTCTCGTCCTGTTCGCCGCCGCGCAGCTCATCCGCCCCAATCGCGCCAATCCGCCCACCGACGCGAGCCGCGCCATTCACACGCAGCTGGGCACGGCGAACCAGATGCCCGCGATCCTCGATCGCGCGTGCGGTGACTGCCACTCCAACAACACCGTGTGGCCCTGGTACACGGAAGTCGCCCCCGTCTCCTGGCTCATGGCGTACGGCGTAACGGAAGGGCGCAAAGCGGTCAACTTCTCGGAGTGGACCGCCTACTCCGGCGAGCGGCAACGGCAGCTGCTCGTCGCGTCGTGCCAGGACGTTTCCGTGGGCAAGATGCCCGGGAGTGCCTGGATCTGGCTGCATCCTGAAGCTCGGCTCTCGACTCAGGACATCGAAACCATTTGCGTGGCGGCGCGCCAAACATGATCACCACTACTCTCGAGACCAAGGTCGATGACTTCCTGGCCCAGAAGCGGATCGCCGTCGCGGGGGTCTCACGCGACAAGAGCCACC